>CAZIRH010000034.1:0-20291 GCA_964541065.1 uncultured Solibacteraceae bacterium | reverse complement strand
CTGCCTGCCGGACTCGTTCGAAGTATAAGCGAGGAATTTCGAGTTGGGTGACAACTGGCATTGCCGCTCCAAGAACTCTGTGGCGCGGACCGGTAAGGGCTTGCGTTCCCCTCCGGGGCCCATCGGAAGGGCGAAGATCGAGAGCTCGGGACCTCCCTCAACCGGTTGATTGAAGAGCAGGTACCTACCATCTTTCGACCAGTCCTCGGTCTGCTTCGGTACGGAGGAAACCAACAGGGGCTCGTCCTGACCCTCGCCACTGGCCGATTTGACGTAGAGATCCCGCACACCTTTGCGGTCCGAGGTCCAGGCGACCCGGCGGCCATCCGGCGACCAGACGGCATCCAGGTCGTCGGCCGGATCGAAGGTGAAGCGGGTCCGTGAGCCCCGGTTCAGGTCGAGGATCCAGATATCCCGCGTTTTCGTGGACGGATCATAAATATCCACAACTAATCGGCTGCCATCGGGCGCAAGGGCGGGACTGCCGTAATCGTCTGGCGGTCCAACCGCTCCGGCGCGCCTGCCGGAGGCATCAAACCAAACCAGCTCCGACACGGTACGGGCGGCCGCTGTAATCCATGCCAGGACGCCATTGCCGGAAGCCGAGAACTGGCACATCTGGTTTTCATCCTGGCGCATCGGCCCACCGACCATCCAGGGCTCGCCGACGAATTTCATGCTTCTCACATCCAGCTTCTGCGCGAACAACGCGCCCTCGCGGGGGAACAGCAGGTATCCGGGCGGCGCGTACTCAAGCAACGCGGATTGAATCGGCAGGTCACCCGACTCTTTGCCGTCAAGGGATCCCCATTTTGCATGCAGTTGACCCTGCACCTGGCCGGCGGCATAGACGAAGCGCCTTCCATCCGGCAGGAACACCGGGCCGATGTGGTCCAATTCCCCCTTCCGCGGGTCGAGCGTGGTCACCAATTGGGGAGCCCCGCCTTGCGCGGGCACGCGCATTAGCCCCCTGCGCTTGCCTCCGAGCAGGATTACGTCGTCCCGGTTCCAGTCTGCGTAGGTCACATCGGCTAGTACCGTGCAGAGTGTCTGGGGCTGTCCTCCGGCGAGGTCCACTCGTTTGAGGCGTCCGTCGGCATAGAACCCGATGCTCCGGCTGTCCGGGGACCAGAACGTGTCCGTCGCGCCCTCCGTCCCCGGGACCGCCACCAGTTCGGGAGAGTTCAGCCTGCGAACGTAGATCTGGGGTCTCCCGCCGGTAAGAAACCCGCCGGGTGAAACGACGCTGAAGGCGATGCGCTCGCCGTCGGGCGATACCCTCGGTTCCCTCAGGGTGGTGTTGTCGGGAGCCATGATACTGAACTGGACGGGACGCGCCGCCTCGGGCGCGCGGCGGAAGGCCAGGTATCCGAGAGCCGCTGCCGCAATTAGCAACAGGCCGGCGGCGATCCACCCGGCCTGTGCATGCGGTCTCCCGGCGGCCGGGGCGCCGGTCGATTCCTGCACCCCTTGCAAGGCGTGCTGCAGATCCCGGGCGGACTGCCAGCGATCGTCCGGATCCTTCGCCAGGCAGGTCGTCACCACACGCTCGAGCGCGGGCGGGATCATCGGCTGGAGTTCGTGAATCCGCGGCGGCTCGCCGGCCAGAATCGCCGCGGCCACGCCGGCCGGGCTCTTCCCCTCGAAGGCGCGGCGGCCCGTGAGCATCTCGTACAGCACCACTCCGAACGAGAAGATGTCCGAGCGCTCGTCGGCAGGCTTGCCTTCGGCCTGCTCCGGCGACATGTAGGACGGCGTGCCGACGATCTCACCCTCGACGGTGAGGGCGGCGCTTTCCGCCTCGGTCAGACGCACCCGCTTGGCCAGCCCAAAATCGAGCAGCTTGATCTGACCGCCGCCGGTTACCATGATGTTCGCCGGCTTCAGGTCGCGGTGGATGACGCCCGCTGCGTGCGCCTTGGCCAGTGCGCCCGCGATCTGCGTGGCGTAATCGAGCGCCAGCCTGAGCGGCAACCGGCCCGCGAGCGGCTTGCCCTCGACCAGTTCCATCGCGATGTAGTTCGGGCCCACCTCATGGATCGTGACAATGTTCGGGTGGTTGAGCGCGCTGGCCGCCCGCGCCTCGCGCATCAGCCGCTCCTCGCGTTCGTGAAGCAGCTTCAAGGCAACCGGCCGCTGAAGCTTGGTGTCGTAGGCCTTGTAGACGGCCCCCATGCCCCCTTGGCCGAGCTTCGCCTCGACGCGGTAGTGGCCCAGCATCTCGCCGGGCGCGAGTTCGCGCGGCGCCACCGGGCTCTTGAGCGTGCCGCTCTGGGCCGCCAGCAGCTTTTCGACCTCCTGGCGGAGCGCCGCGTCATCGCCGCACAACTCGTCCAGCGCCTCCGGCCTCTCCAGCGCCGCGCCGAAGATCTCCTTGATCCGTGCCCAGCGTTCCGGGGTCATCGTAAACCCCCACCGGCAAGCTCCGTGCGCAGCCAGGCTTTGGCCATGGCCCAGTCGCGCTTGACGGTGCGCGGCGAGATCCCCAGGGCTTCCGCCGTTTCCTCCACGCTCAATCCCGCGAAGTAGCGCATCTCGACCACCCGGGCCTGCTGCGGGTCCAGTTCCGTGAGCCGCTCCACCGCTTCGTCCACCGCGAGCAGTTCTTCGGTCTTCTCTCTGCTGGGGCCAAGGTCCAGGTCAAGGGCGCCTGGGGTCCGCTTGGCGGCGGAGCGCTCGCGTGCGTAATCTACCAGAATCCGGCGCATAAGCTGCGCGGCCACGCCCATGAACTGCGCGCGGTTCTGCCAGTCGGTCCGGTCCTGGCCCACCAGGCGCAGGTAGGCTTCGTGGACCAAGGCCGTCGGTTGCAGGGTGTGCCCGATGCGCTCATCCCGCAAGTAATGGCCCGCGAGGCGGCGCAACTCCTTGTAAACAAGTGGGATCATCCGGCCCAGGGCGGCCTTGTCCCCGCCCTTGACCTGGGCCAGGAGCAACGTGACCTCCCCCGCGGGCTTCTCCATTGGCTCCCCATATTCTACGCCGCGCGTGGCCCCTGTTCCCAGCTTCTCCCGCGTTACGGGCGGGAGGAGCGAGATGGACTTCAGAACCTTGGGACTGGCGCTGATGCTGGCGACGCCGGCAGCGGCGGAAGTGAAGCTGACCGTGGGTGTCTACAACCTTGCCGGAGTTCCCGGCGCCGTTTTGGAGAAGGCCAGAGGGGAAGCAGGCCGGATCTACGCCAAGGCGGGGGTCCAGACGGAGTGGGTCGAGTGCGACGCCTCCGATGCCGGCACGTTTCCCGCCTGCGTAGGCATGGGCCAGCCGGACCGGCTGGCATTGAAGATCATGACGCGCTCAGTGGACGGGCAGCGGTCCCGAAATGCCCTCGGCTACGCCGTCGTGCCGGAGGCCGGAGTGTTCGGCACCCAGGCCTGGATCTTCTTCGAGAACGTGAAAGAGGTCGCCGTCAGGGACGGCGCGGATGTGCCGGATGTGCTGGCTGTCGCCATGGCCCACGAACTGGGGCATCTATTGCTGGGACAGAACGCCCACTCGGGTCGAGGGATCATGCAGGGCGCCTGGAAGAAGACGCAACTGAGAAGCGCCGCGAGCGGGCTGTTACGCTTCACGGACGAGCAAGCCCAGCACATGCAGGCGCAACTCCGGGCGCGCGTGCAGACGGAGGCGGCACAGGGAGGATCTGAACTACGAAACTTGGTTGGCGGCCTCACAACCACAGGCTTCTCCGCCGCGAGCGCAGCAGCCAGATGAAGAACGGCCCGCCCAGCATGGCCGTGACCACGCCCACGGGAATCTCGGCCGGCGCCAGCGCCGTGCGCGCCACCGTATCGCAGGCCACCAGAAACGCCGCGCCCAGCAGAAACGAGCAGGGGATCAGCAGGCGGTGGTCCGCGCCCAGCCGCAGCCGCAGGGCGTGGGGCACGATCAGGCCGACGAAACCGATCGGGCCGGTCAGCGAGGTCACCGAGCCGGTCACCAGCGAGCCCGCCACGTACCCCGCCAGCATCAGCCTTCCCACCGACACGCCGCGCGCCGCGGCCCATTCCTCGCCCACCGCCAGCAGGTTCCAGTCCCGCGCCCGCAGGAACACGTACGCCAGTGGCGCCAGCACCGCCGCGGCGAGCCACCCCAGCGTCGAGTATTCGAGCGGGTCGATGCCTCCCATCAGCCAGTGCACGATGGCGAACGACTGGCTGAACGTGGCCATGTTCTGAAGGAACAGGATCAGCGCCAGGCAGATGCTGTTGATGGTCACCCCGGCCAGCAGCAGCGTGAAGGAGGACATGCGCCGGCCCTCCGTGGCCACGGCCACTACTACGAGCAACACCAGGGCCGCGCCGGCGAACGCGCACACCCACACCGCCGGCAGCCCCGCCACGTGCCGCCAGCCCAGGCACAGCGCCAGCACCGCGCCCAGCGAAGCCCCGCTCGAAATCCCCAGGGTGTACGGCGTGGCCAGCGCGTCGCGCAGCAGCGCCTGGAACAACACTCCCGCCACGCCCAGCGCGCCTCCGGCCAGCGCCGCCAGCAGCACACGCGGCAGCCGGACATAGAACAGGATCTCCCGGTCCGGCGACAGCCCGGCGAGCGCCCGCAGGTAGTCGATCCGCGCCGAACCCACCAGCGGGGCGATCACCACCGCGGCCGCGGCCACCGCGCCGGCCAGCGCCAGCGCCACCCAGAACCGACGCTCACTGCCCATACCAGATCCAGGGCTTCCTGCCCGGCCCCTCCAGCAGCTCCACCTCGACGCCAAAGACCTCGCGCACCGTTCCCTTGTCGAGCGCTGCGCCGTCCGCGACCACTTTCCCCGCCCGCAACGCCACGATGCGCTCGGCGAAACTGGCCGCCAGGTTCAGATCGTGCGTGGCCGCAACGATGAGCAGGCCCCCGCGGCTCAGCTCGGCCAGCAGCCGGTAGATGGCGATCTGGTGGCGCAGGTCGAGAAAGGTGGCCGGTTCGTCCAGCAGCAGCGTCCGCGGCCGCTGGGCCAGCGCTGAGGCCAGGATCACCCGCTGCCGCTCGCCGCCGCTCAAACTGCGGAAATCGCGCCGCCGGAAGGCCAGCGTGTCGGTGGCCGCCATGGCCTCTTCGACGGCGGCAAAATCCTCGGGCGATTCGAACAGGCCGTCGCAGTACGGGGTGCGGCCCATCAGCACCACCTGCTCGGCAGTGAAGGGAAACTCGATGCGCAGGCTCTGCGGCACGAAGGCCACCTGGCGCGCGAAGGCGCGACGGTTCCAGGAGCTGAGCTCAACCCCGGCATAGGCGCACGAACCCGTGTAGCTCCGCCGCAGGCCCGCCATGATCCCGAGCAGCGTGGACTTCCCCGCGCCGTTGGGCCCGACCAGCGCGACGAACTGCGGGCCCTCGCAGGCGAGCGTCACCTGCTGGAGCACCTCCGTGCCGTTGTAGCGCATGCCGACCTCGCGCAAGGAAAAGCCGCTCACCGCTGCGCCTCCGGATGGGCCATCCGCGCGAACGCGCGCGCCGCTTCGACCACCCTCGGCCCGGGCACCACGAACACGTCCGAGGCCACGGCGAACACCCGCCGCTCGCCTACCGCGGCCAGCGTCTTCTGTCCCTCCCACAGAGCCACGACGGCGCGTTTCTGCTCCTCGGTCACGCCGGCAGTCTGCGCCATCTCGCCCATATCGACGATGACATCCGGGTTGCGCGCCAGCACCTGTTCGAGGGAAACCTTGGCGTAGGCCGTGGTGATGTCACGGAAGGCATTCACCGCGCCCGCGATTTCCATCAGCTCGCTCAAGTGCGCGCCGCCGCCCACCACGATCAGGTCTTCCAGCCTGGCGGGCGCGCGACCGATCACAAACATGAGGCGCCGCCGGGCCAGGCCGGCGGTCCGCCGGCGCACTTCGTCCAAGCCGGCTTCGATCCGGCGGCACAACGCCGCGGCGCGCTCCGGCGCCTCCGCCGCCCGGCCGATCTTGCGGATCGAGTCGTAGATGCCGGCCAGCGTTCCGTCGTCCACTTCGAGCACGTTCAGCTTCAGCGCCGGCAGGCGCTCGGAGCGGCGGATGCCGGTGGTCTCGACGATCACCAAGTCGGGCCGGAGCGCGACAATGGCTTCCAGGTTCGGGCGCAGGTAGTCGCCGATCTTGGCTTTCTGCGCGGCCTCCGGGGGGTAGCGGCAGAAGCTTGTCACGCCCACGACGCGCTCGCCCAGGCCCAGCGCGTAGAGCATCTCCGTGACACTGGGCGCCGTTGAGACGATGCGCTGCGCCCCGACAAGCAGCAGGAGTGCGGCCGCGATCACCATTCCACCCGCGCTCCTCCGGTGACGCTGCGCGACTGCGCGCTGTATCCCAGCACCTCCTGGTAGCGACTGTTGAGCAAATTGCCGACGCGCAGGAAGGGCGTGATGTGCCGGCCGAGCCGCAGCCCGCCGCTGGCGTAGGCCTGCTGGTAGCCCCGATTGCGGCTGACGCCGAACACCACGTCGGCGTCCTGGCGTTCTCCGACCAGCACGGCCCCGGCCTGGAACCACCAGCGCGGCGGCGCCAGCGAAATCGAGACGGCGCCGGAGTTGCCCGGCCGCCGCGCCAGCTCCTGCCCCACGCCGGTGAACAGGGAGTTGGGCGAAGAGGAGTGTGTGACGCGCGTCCACAGGCGCGTATATTGGCCGTTGACCGCGAGGTGCCATCGCAGGCGGCCTTGCGCCGAAAACTCGAGACCGCGCGCGCGGCTGGCCTCCACGTTGCGCCAGCTCGAGGGCTCCGGATACGGCAGGAACACGAACACGATCAGGTCCTTGAAGGAGTTCGAGAAAGCCGCCGCTTCGGTGCGGAGCCGCCGGCCGAACCACTCCTGCACCAGGCCGGCCTCGTAGCTGGCGGTCTTCTCCGGCCGCAGCGCGGTGTTGCCGACGTAGTACGGATCCTGCGCGAAGTTCTCCACCAGCGTAGGCTCGGTGATGCCCCGGGCCGCGCTCACCCGCAAGTAAGTCGAGGCCAGCGGACCGTGCTCGCCCGCCACCAGAAAACTGGCCGCGCCGCGCGGCGTCAGCTTGGTGTGAAAGACACTGTTCTGCTCCAGGCGCAGCCCGCCCGAAACGTACACGCGACTGCCCAGGGCCTGCTGCTGGTGCAGGAACAGGCCGTGATTGTCGCGCGCGACCTCGCGGCCGGTGATCTCGCCGCCCTGCCGCTCGTATTCGTAGCCGAACACGGACGCGCCAGCGCGGCGTGCCAGCGTCCCCTGATACTCGAAGCCCTGGCGCGAGGTCACGTTCAGGTAGGGGTCCGAGGCCCACAGCAGGACGGAGCGCGTCACCAGCCGCGTGCCGGGCGGCAGCGGCGAAGGCGGAGCCTTCGGGTCCACCAGCCTTTCCAGGTACAGGCGCTGGACCGGCGTCTCGACAGCGCGTAGCAGCGCGGCCACCTCATAGGGACCGTCTGCTCGGTTGTCGAGATAAAGATCCCGCAGCCGCCGGTGGCCGAACAGGAAGCGCTGGGCGAAATTGCTGCCGCGCCGGTCATCCAGGCGGAGCGAGAGCGTCGATTCGCGGCTGGACTCGCTGGCGTCGAGATCGATGATTCCGTAGCCCACCTGGTTGGGCGTGCCCAGCCAGGAATCCGCGCCGTGGTAAATGGCGCGGAGCGCGGTGGCGGAGGACAGGCGGAACCCGACGTTGGCGGCGCCGCTGGTGGTGCGGTAGGCGTCGTTGGGGAACTCGCCGGTAGTGCGGAACTGCTGGGCGGTGAGCGAGTAGTCCAGGCGCGCGCCCGAGCCGCCGGTAAGGGCCGCCCTCCAGTGGTCGCTCGCGAAACTGCCGCGCTCGTAGGAGAGCGAGCCGCGCGGCAGACGCTGCTCCGCGTCCCCGGCACGGGTGAAAAGCTGGACCACCGCTGCCGCGGCCTCCGCGCCGAACAGGGCGCTCTCGGGGGCGCGCACCACTTCGATGCGCTCGAGGGCGCTCGTGTCCAGCGGCGCCAGGTTCAGCTCGCCGCCGGGGTCGTTCACCGGCACGCCGTCGATGAGCACCAGCGTGGCGGTGCGCTGCGCGCCGCGTGTGAAGACCTGGGTGAGGCTTCCGGCGCGGCCGTAGCGGGCCACGGACAGGCCCGGCACCTCGCGCAACGCTTCGGCGACGTTGGGGAAGCCCCGCCGCTCCAGCTCCGCGCGCCCGATGAGGGTGGCCGCCACGCCCGCCTGTTCGAGGTTGGTCTCGTGCCGGGTCGCGCTCACCACCACGCGCTCGCGCACGCCCGCGACGCCCAGCTCGATGGCCGCGCCGGGCTCAAGTTCAACCGTTCTGGTCTCGAAGCCCTCGGCGGATACCGCGGCGCGGCAGCGGTCAATGCCGGGCAAGGAAAAGCGGCCGTCAAAGCCGCTCAACGCCACCCGGCCGGCGCATTCGAGGCGCGCGCCCGGGATGGCACGTCCGCTGGGGTCCAACACTACGCCCTCGATGGCGGCCCACAGCGGAATGCAGGAAAGCAGGATGGATGCCAGTCTGCGCATGAGACGTTCTCCCTCGGAACGTTGCTCTCAACCGCGAGGAACCGGTCTCCTGACTCGCGACCCGGCTCTTCCCTGGGGCAGGGCGCCCGGCCTTCCCGCCTTTCGGCAGTGACCGTGCAGCCGGCTCAACTGTCGCTCACAGTTGCGGGGCAGTGGCGGATTCGCACCGCCTTCCCGTTCATTCCTCGCCTACGGTGAGGGTCGCTCACTACCGGCGACCATGTCGAGTATAGCATCGCTGGCCAGCTCGGCGGAAAAAGGAAACAGGAGATGGCAAGCGGAGGGCGTATACTATGAGTACAAGTCGGTTGTTGTCCCCTTCGGCTGCCCTCGAGCCTGGATCTAGAGGTTTCACATGCCGCGGAGCATCGAAGAAGCTGAACACGAACTGGAATCCGAGATCAGCCGACTCGTGGCCAATCCCTGTTCGTGTCTGCACTCCATCGTTCCGAGAGATTGTCAGCCCAAGGTGTCGCTGCGCGATGCCAGAGGGCGCAAGAAGAGAAGCGATGCTTCGATTCAATGCTGGTCGGCGCAATCGGGTGAGATCAACATCCGGTTCCCGCAACGCCCAAGGCCGGACCGGGAGGCGCCCGCAAACCAGGTGCCGGCAGGCGACGCCGCGGAGTCTCCCATGACGGCGGAGGGCCCGCGGCCGCTTCCCACGACCCCTGCCACGGGCGGACCGTTCGCGGAACTGGTGCAGGCAATCCTCGCCCAACCGCAGGCTGCCGCGGAGGGTTTTGATCCGGCCGCCCTCCGGGGCGAGCATCTGTCAACCACGGTCCTTCGTGAGAGGCGCTGAGCTTGGCGCTCTACTATCTGGAGACCAGCGCCCTGGTGAAGCTCTACGTGCGCGAGCCGGGGACGGACCGCATGCTGCGGCTGGCCAGCCGCACGGCGAATCACCGGCTGGCGGTGCTGGCCCTGACACAGGTCGAGTTCCGCTGCGCGGGCCGGCAGTTGATCGCGGCAGCGGAAGCGGAAGGCCTGGCGGCCTTGGACCCGGCGGCCGGCTGAGGCCGCGGGACAACCGCTCGCTCACGCTCGCGGCTCTGATAGAATCGCGGTCAGGGAGGAGGCCATGCCGGCACCGAGCTTGTGGCCGCGGGGCGTGCTCCTGGTGGCGCTGCCGCTGGCCGCCTGCGGCCAGGCCATGGTGGAGTATTCGCTGGGAGTCGGCCGCGCAGCGGCGACCGCCCCGGCGGCGAAGAAGGCCGGCGAAGCCGCGGCGGCGGCTTTTGGGAAGCTCGGCAAGACGCTCGAGCCAGGCAGCCAGTCTCCGCGCCACGCCGCTGCGGTCGTGATCGTGCAGTAGCGAATGGGCATCCGGCTCTCGCTCGCAGCCGCCGTCCTCGCTGCGGCTCCCCTGGCCAGCCAGACGACTGCCCCCGTCCGGTTCCGCAATGTCGCCCGATCTGCCGGCGTGGAATTCGTACTCGAGAACACGCCCACCCCGGAAAAGCAGATGATCGAGACCATGGCCGGCGGCGTGGCGGTCTTCGACTACAACGGCGACGGTCGGCCCGACCTGTTCTTCACCAACGGAGCCACCATCCCCGCGCTCGAGAAGAGCGCCCCGAAGTACTTCAACCGCCTGTACCGCAACGAAGGCGGGATGAAGTTCACCGACGTCACCGCCCAGGCGGGCCTGGCGGGCGCCGGCTACTCGATGGGCGCCGCGGCCGCCGACTACGACAACGACGGGCACGTCGATCTGTTCGTGGCCGGCGTCAATCGCAACATTCTCTACCGCAACCTGGGCCACGGCCGGTTCGAAGACGTGACCGCGCGCGCCGGCATCAAGAGCGGCCCGTGGGCCGTGGCCGCGGGGTGGTTCGACTACGACAACGACGGCCGGCTGGACCTGTTCGTGGCCAACTATCTCCGGTGGTCGCCCGACAACAACCGCTTCTGCGGCGATCGCGCGCTGAACCTGCGCGTCTACTGTCATCCCAAGTACTTCGAGGGGCTGCCCAACGCGCTGTACCGCAACCGCGGGGACGGGACCTTCCAGGACGTCTCGGAGTCCTCCGGCCTCGCCCGCCACATCGGCAAAGCCATGAGCCTGGCCTTCGCCGACTACGACCAGGACGGGTACCTCGACGTCTTCGTCACCAACGACAAGCTCCCCAACTTCCTGTTCCACAACCGCCGGAACGGCACGTTCGAAGAGACGGCGCTGGTGGCCGGGGTGGCGCTGGCCGACCATGGGCAGCCCATCTCGAGCATGGGCGCCGATTTCCGGGATTACGACAACGACGGCCTTCCGGACGTCATCGTGGTGGCCCTGGCCGGCGAAACCTTCCCCCTGTTCCGCAACCTGGGCAAGGGCATGTTCCGGGACGTCACCTACGCCAGCGGCCTGGGGCCCCTGTGCGTGCGCCGCAGCGGGTGGAGCCAGGGCTTCTTCGACTTGAACAACGACGGCTTCAAGGACCTGTTCGTCTCCGGCTCCCACGTCAACGACCTGATCGAGCGCTTCGAGGCCAGCCGGTACAAAGAGGGCAACATGATCTTCCTCAACCGGGGCGATGGCAGCTTCCAGGACGCCTCCGCGGTCGCCGGGGAGGAGTTCCGCGCGGCGAAGGCGCACCGCGGCACGGCCTTCGCGGACTTGAACGGCGACGGCCGCATCGACGTGGTGATCTCCGTGCTGGGCGAGCCCGCGGAGGTGTGGGAGAACACCAGCCCCGCCGGCCACCACTGGCTGCGGCTGCGGCTGGTGGGGACCACCAGCAACCGGGACGGCATCGGCGCGCACGTGCGTTTGGCCGGTCAGACCAACCACATGAGCACCGCGGTGGGGTATTCCTCCTCGAGCCACGATGGCGTGCATTTCGGCCTCGGGAAGCTGGAGACCGTTGACCAGATCGAAATCCGCTGGCCGAGCGGGACCCTCCAGGTGCTCAAGGACGTGAAAGCCGACCAGGTGCTGAAGGTGGTGGAACCGTAGCCGTCGCGCATGGCGTGCGCGACAGAGAACCGAAGGCGGCCCTACCCCGTGAGGCGCAGGATGAAGTCCTCCATGACGACGCGGTCGTCGGGGCGCGCGTCGCGCAGCGAGCGGTCGGCGCGGAAGATGTTCTTCACGGCGGCCACGATCTGGCCCTGCGAGAAGGTGGACACCGTCTGGTGAATCTGGGCGGCCTTGGAAGGCCAGACGTTCATGCCCAGGTGGGAGAGGTGGCTGCGGATCTGGTCGGGGCTGCGGAGCCCGGCTTCCTTGGCGGCCAGCGCGGCGCGGAACTGGGCGGCGAGGAAGCTCAGGGCCAGGGGCAGGTACTCGCTCTGGCGGACCAGGGTGTCGAGCACCTCGAGGGCCCGGAGGCGGTCGTGGCGGCCCAGGGCCTCGACCAGGGCGAAGATCGACGTGGCGCGGGCGTCCGGGACCAGCTCGACGATGTCCTGGGCGCCGATGGGTCTGCCGGAAGCGGCCCACAGGCGGAGCTTGTCGATCTCCGTGGCGATGCGCGCGGCTTCGCCGCCGAGGGATTCCACCAGCAGGTCGAGCTCCGCGGGGCCGATTTGGAGGCCGGCCTTACGGGCGAGGTTCTCGGCGAAACCGCGGGCGTGCTGTTCGGTGAGGGGACCGAGCTCGACATGCACGGGGACCGCGGCGTAGAAGCTGCGGACCCGCTCGGCCTTCTTCTTGTCGTCGCCGGTCAGTTGGAAGCGGGCGGCCTCGAAGACCAGCACAACGCCGGGAGTGGGGTCCTTGAGGTACCGCGCCAGCGCTTCCGCGCCCGTGCCGGCCTCGGGTCGCTCGGCCTCCGCGGCCTGGCGCGGGCGGGGCAAGACGGCTTCGGCGCTGGAGGTCCAGATGAGGCGCTGGGTGACAAACAGGGAGAGCGAGCAGGCGTCGTCGATCACGGCGGCCAGCGGGGTCTCCTGAAGGTCGTGGCGGACCAGACCCTCCTCCCGTTGCTCGGGCTCGGGCAGGACGCGCTCGAGCAGAGCCTTGCGGCACCAGTCCCGCTGGTAGGGTTCCGGGCCGAGGAACAGGTAGGCGGGAGCGGGGGCCTGCTCGCGGATGTGGCTGAGGAACTGGCGGGGCGTCATCGGAGGGACTCGGGGATGGCACGAACCGTCATCAGAAATGCTCCAGGATGGCGCTGACGACGCGCCGGGCGATCTCGCGGCTGGCGCGGTCGAGGGCGGCGTCGCTTTCCTCGAAGTAGGCGCGCTGATCGACGCTGAGCTCGTAGCGCTCGCGCACCTCGAGGTTGGGGTTGCTGAACAGCACGGCCCCGGAGGCGCGATCGCGCAGCGTGATGCCCAAAATGACGTTGATCTGCACGGTGCTGGCGCGGCCGGTGGCCGGGTCGAAGACCACGGGGTAGGACATGTACTGGGAGACCCAGCCCTCCACCACGGCATCGGCGGCGGCGGGATCGGCCACCACCTGGTAGCGCGTGCGGGAAATGAACTCGCGGATGAGCGCGGAGGGCAGGTGCTGGGTGAGCTTGTAGCGCGTGGTGGCGTTGCCGAAGGCGGGGATGGCGATGGTCTTTACGTGCTTGGGCAGCGCGCCCGAGCGGCCGGAGATGCGGTACCCGCAGCCGGGGGACAGGAGGAAAGGCAAAAGGCCAAGGGCAAAAGGCAGAAGACAGGAGGGCGGGCGGGCGGTGGGCGGCTTCATGGGGCGGGCTCAGCCAGGAAGGAGCGCGCCACGGCCACGGCGTTCTCGGCCACGATCCTGAGGTTGTCGGCCACCCCCCAGAACCAGCAGGCGCGCGGGTCGCTGGCATCGGCGGAGATGGCGCCTACGGCGATGCCGTTCTGGCCGGCATAGCCGACGTTGGTGGGCGCGTCAAGAGTGGAATCGCGGACGTCAATGTGAGCGGACGCCAGAGCCTGCTCGAGGGCGGGCGCGCCGGGGTTGCTCTCGAACTCGACCCAGACCGAAAAGCTGTGCCCGTGGAAGACGGGCGCCTGGACCAGCCGGAGTGACGGGATTGGCAGGCCACCCCAGAGGGCGAGCAGGGAAGCCAAGTCCCGCTCGATGCGCGCTTCGAACCTCTGGAGCGACTCCGGAGCGTCGCTGCCGTAGCGGGCCAGCAGGTTGAAGCCGAGCTGCTCGTCGAAGACGGCCTTGGGCCAGCGTTTGAAGGTCAGCAGGTTGACGGTCTGGTCCTTGAGCTCGTTGATGCCCGGATGGCCGCGCTCGCTGGCGGGCTCGAAGACGTGAGCGATGGACCGGCGGAAGGGGAAGGCGTCGGCCAGGCGCGCATAGAAGAGGGCCAGGACGATGGCCGCAGGGTGGGCGATGACGTGGAGCGTCTCCGGCGGGACCGTGTGGTCCGGGGGCTCGGCCAGGGGCGCGCGCAGGCGGGCGTTGGGATGGTGCTCGAAAGTGTGGGTGAGGTCCACCACGGCCGGCTGCCGGGCGCACCGGGCCAGGATCTCGAGGGTCTTGCGGCTGGAGGCCCCCGAGCCCGCCAGCACGACCACGCGGGCGGCGGCGAGGTTGTCCTCGTCCAGAGCCGTCATGATGATGGCCTCGCCGCCCTGCTCGGTGAGGGTGCCGATTTCGGATTCGTCGGTGCCGATGAGTTTGGCGCGCACGGGGAGGGCGGCGTCGGCCAGCACGTCGCGCACCTCGCGGCCCAGCAGCGAGCCGCCGCCGACGATGGCGAGCAGGGGTGACGGGCGGGCCTTATCCAACTTGGGGCTCCGGTTCTGCCTGGGCGCGGCGGAAACGCCGCCGCAGCACGCCGCCCAGGCGGATGAGAATGCCGCCGGCCACGTAAGCGCCGGCCATGGCCAGCAGCATGGGCTGGGGGAAGTGCCAGACCAGGTAGATAAGGGCGCCCCAGGAGATGACCGTCAGCGGGGAGCGCGGGCGCAGCAGTTGGATGTCCTTGAAGCTGGGGTAGCGCCAGGTGCTCACCATCAGGAAGGACAGCACCGCCAGCATCCCGAGCCAGGCCAGGGTGAAGGGCCAGTACTGGAGAGGCACGCCATCCGCCACGTAGACGATGGCGGCCACCAGCGCGGCAGCGGCGGGGATCGGTAGCCCGACAAAGTACTTGCGGTCCGTGCGGCCGGGGTTCTTGGGAACGGGGTTCCGCTGGATGTTGAAGCGGGCCAGGCGCGCGGCGCCGCACAGCAGATAGAGGAACGAGACGAAGTAGCCGAGCTGGCGCAGGTGATCGCGCAGCATGTCCACCTGGGCGAACTGCACGCCCCAGGCGAAGGCCAGCACCGCGGGGGCGATGCCGAAGGTGATGACGTCGGCCAGGGAGTCCAGCTCGCGGCCGAACTCGCTGGCGGTGTTGGTCATGCGGGCGATCCGGCCGTCCAGCCCGTCCAGGATGACCGCCAGACCGATGACCAGGGCGGCCATGGCGAAGTGGGAGTTGGGACCCGGGTTGCCGGCCATGCCGGCGATGGCGCCCTGGAGGGACTTCATGATGGCGACAAAGCCCATCAAGATGTTGCCGGCGGTGAGCAGCGTGGGCAGGGCGTAGGCCGCGCGGCGGCGGGGCAGCTCGGAGTAGCGGCGTTCCATGAGAGTCCGGGGCAGCTTGAGAACGCGCATGCTCAAGTCACCTCGGTTTCCGCCGCGCCAGCAGGCTGGAGCCGGCGCGCACGCGCTCGCCCGGGCGCACCGCGAGGTCCCACTCCGGCCCCAGCAAGACGTCCACGCGCGAGCCGAACTTGATCAAGCCCACCCGCTCGCCCAGGCGGACCTGGTCCCCGGGTCGCTTGTAGAAGACGATGCGGCGGGCGATGAGCCCGGCAATCTGCTTGAAGGTGACTTGGGCGCCGTCGCCTTCGATAGAGACGGTGTTCTGTTCGTTCCCGGCGGAGGCTTCCTCCCGGCTGGCTACCCGGAAGCGGCCCCGGCGGTACTCGACGCCAGCGATGCGGCCGGCGATGGGGGCGCGGTTGACGTGCACGTCGAACACGTTCATGAAGACGCTGACGCGGGTGAGCGCGGGGCCCTCGGGCTGGACCGCCAGGACCCTGCCGTCGGCCGGCGAGACGGCCACGTCGCCCGTGGGGATGGACCGTTCGGGGTCGCGAAAGAACCACAGGCAGAACAGGGCCAGCAGGAAGAGGGGGACGGCGTAGGGAGGGCCGGCCAGCCAGCCGAGAAGCGCACCTCCGCCGGCCAGCGCCAGGGCGTAAAGGATGCCGTCGGCCACCATGGGACGGCTAATATTCTCGCACAGCCCGTACACGCCAGTGCCACAGGCTTTCCAGTCTGTGTCCGCCCGTGGCACAGACTTTCCAGTCTCTGTCCGCCAGTGGCACAGGCTTTCCAGTCTCCGTCCGCCAGTGCCACAGACTTTCCAGTCTCTGTCCGCCAGTGGCACAGACTTTCCAGTCTGTGTCCGCTAGATCGCCAGCAGCCCGGCGCGGGCGGGGAGAGGCCGCTTCCAACCCGCGACCGGGTGCCCTCTGGGCGGGGAGCGGTCCAGGCCCATCTGAACAGTATTGCGCCTAATGCCGCGGCCCACTCCCGCCGATAAGCCACACGAGGGGGTGGGCTGTACTCCCATGAAAGTGGACGATGTCTACGCGGCCGGAAGCGCTGCCGCCAACCAGGCCGCCCTCCAGCAGGCCGGCCAGGCGCAGCAGCCCGAGAAGGTGTCTCCTGCGTGCGCCAGGACCGAGCCCGGCGCGACAGCGCCCCTCGAGGCTGACCGGGTCCAGTTGTCGGACCTCTCCGAGAAACTGGCCGCAACGCTGGGTCCCAACTCTCCGGAGCGGGCCGCCCGCCTCGAGCGTTTGGCCGCCGAGGTCCAGGCCGGCCGCTATCGGGTTGACCCCATGGCCGTCAGCGCCCGGATCGTGGACGAGACCCTGCGAGGAGGCTGATGACGGGTGCCGACGAGTTGCTGGTGGCCGTCGGCCGAGCACGTGCCGGCGTCCTCCAGGCCCAGTCCCGGCTGGTCAAACCGACGGCAGAGGCAATTGAGGATGCCGGAACGACCCTCGAGCACGCCACCGGTGTGCTAAAGGCCGCGGTCACCCCCCTGAAGGCACTTGGCCTGGGCCTCGCCGCTTCCGACCGGCACGCGCTGCGCGCCGCCCTTCAGGCCTTGCGCAAGGAGATCACCCGCCTGCGGGCACTCCTCGAGGGGGCGGCGGAGCTCCGCCTGGGCTTTGCGCGCATGCTATACGCCGCCGCCTGTGGCTACACCGCCCGGGGCGAGCCCGCCACGCCGGAGCTGGCACGGAGGCTGACCCTTGAGGCGTGACCACCACGGGAGTTGAGCCATGGGTCTGTTCGGCACACTCATCGCCTCCACCGGCGCCTTGAGGGTCTTCGAGAAAGCCCTCGAAGTCGTCCAGAACAACGTCAGCAACGCCTCCACCCCCAATTTCGCCAAGCAGCGGCTCCGGATCGAGGCCATGACCTTCAACCCCGAGTTGGGCTTGCCGGGCGGGGTGGCGTCGGCCGGCACCGACAGCTATCGCGATCAGTATGCCGAGCAGGCCGTGCGGCGCCGCCAGGAAGACTACGGCTGTGCGGACCAGACGGCGGCCGAGCTCAGCCGCATCGAGCCGTACTTTGACGTCACCGGCGACACGGGGATTCCCGGGGCCTTGAATCGGTTCTTCCAGACTGTCTCGGCCTGGAGCGTGGCGCCCAACGACGAGCCGGCGCGAGCGGCGGTCATCGAGCAGGCCGGCTACCTGGCCGCCCGCGTGGCGGACACGGCCACGGGCCTCGCCAGTGCCCGCGCCGCCGCCGAGCAACAGATCGGCAACACCGTCGCTTCAGTCAATCACTTGGGCGCCCTGATTCGGGACTTGAACTCGCAACTCCGCCAGGACTATAGGATGGCTGCCGATCCGGGCTTCGACGCCCGGCTGCAATCGGCGCTCGAAGAGCTGGCCGGGCACGTAAACTACACCACCGTCCGCCAGCCCGACGGCTCGCTGACCGTCCTGCTGGGTGGGCAGACGCCGCTGGTGATCGGCGATCGCCAGTATGACATTGAGACCGGCTTCTCCAGCGCGGGAGCCGCTCTGTACGACGCCGACGGTAGGGATATCACCGCGCAGGTCGTACGTGGCCGCCTGGGCGCCTTGCTGGAGTCCCGCAACCAGATGCTCCCCTCCTTCATAGACGACCTGGACCAACTGGCGGCCAGCCTGGCCGACCGGGTCAACGCCGTGCTGGCCGCCGGCGTGGACTTGAACGGCCAGCCCGGCGCCCCCTTGTTCGCCTATGATCCCGCGGGCAGCGCGGCCGCCAGCCTCAGCCTCGCCTCCATCCTGCCCGAACAACTGGCCGGGGCCTTGGCCGCCGCCCCGGGCGGCAACGGCAACGTGCTGGAACTGATGGGTCTGGTGGACTCGGCAGAGATCGATGGAGCCTCCTTCATCGAGTACTACGGTGCGCTGGCGCGCAACGTCGGACGCGCCGTCGAGACCGCCCGGGAGGACCTGCGAACCAACGAGCAATTGCTGCTTCAGGCGAGTGCTTTGCGCGACGACGTCTCCGGGGTTTCCCTGGACGAGGAAGCCGTGCGCCTGATCGAGTTCCAGCGGGCCTACCAAGCCTCGGCGCGCCTGGTGAGCGTGCTGAACGACCTGACGGAGATCACCATCAACCTGATCCAATGACGGCCCTCGAGGGGGATAAACGATGATTGAGGCCATCCAGCCGTCCGCGGCGCGCTTCCTGGCGGACTTGACGCGCATCCACGAGCGCGCCGCACGCGCCGAGCGTCAGATCAGTTCCGGGCTGAAGCTGACCTCCCCCTCCGACGACCCCGGCCACGTGCAGGACCTGCTGGTCACCCGTACCCACCTCGAGCAGGTGGCGCAGATCCGCATGAACTTGGACCGCGCCACGGCCGAAGCCGATACCGCCGAGCAGGCCCTCGCCGGCGCCATGACGCCCCTGGACAGAGCCGCTCAAACCGGCGTCGAGGGCGCCAACTCCCTGAAATCCACCGAATCCCGGCTGACCCTGGCCACCGTGGTCCAGGCCATCCTCGAGCAACTGGTGGCCACCTCCCGGACCAGCGTCGAGGGGCGGTTCCTGTTCAGCGGGGACAGCGACCAGGTGGCGCCCTATGCCCTGGACCTGAACCAGCCCAACGGTGTCACTGCCTACGCCGGCTCGGACGCCACCCGCCTGATGATGCATCCCGCTGGCACGCGCTTCGCCATGTCGCACACCGCGCAGGAGATCTTCGACAACCCCGCCGCGGGCAAGAACATCTTCGCCGCCGTCAACGCCCTGCGGCTGGCCCTTCAGAACGGTCCCGTTGTGCCCCCCGAGGACCCCGCCTACGAGGCTCAGCACACCGCCCAGACTCAGGCCATCTCCGATGCGCTCCAGCAGGTCCGCAGCGCGCGCGATCACCTCAGCACCGAGTTGGCCTACGCCGGCGTGGTCCAGAACCGCGTCGCTGAGGCGGTTCAGTTCGCCACCAAGCTCGAGTTGCGCGAGCGCACCGCGCTGAGCAACCTCCAGGACGCCGACCTCGCCGCGGCGGCCCTCGAACTCTCCCAGGCCAGCACCCACCAGGAGGCCGCCCTCCAGGCCCGCGCCATACTGCCCAAGAGCAGCCTGTTCGATTACCTGGCGTAGCCCCTTCCTGCGTCCCTCCCGCCTGCTGTATTGTGTGAGTGGAGGGGACCACTTCTCATGCCTGACGAACCTAAACTCCGGTTGGATTTGGTGGACGCTTACGGAAAGCGTCTCGGGGAGACCGTCGATATCGACCTGCGCCACCAAACCCTTAGCGAACACCGGCTCGTCCGCGGGGTCAGCGCCTCCAGGCGCGTGGTGATCTCCGGACTGCGCGGCGACCCTCAGGGCCTCTACCGCCTCGAGGTTGACCCGCCCGCCTACCTGCCCGTCAGCCGCTTCGTCAACCTGAAGGCCAGCGGCTTCACCGACCAGACCATCGTCTTTCCCATCGACCCCCATAAGGTCGTCCACGTCACCTTCCGGGAGTATCAGGACCTCGATTTCCAGCCTCTGCTCGAAGCCAGCGACCACGTCCTGTCTTTCGATGGCCGCCGAGGCGCCGATCTCTACACCGCCCTGGACGACATCCGCAAGGCCGGCCTGCTCAACATCATGGCCAAGACCCGCGCCACCCCGCTCGCCAGCGGCAAGACCGTCGCCCCCTATCTCCAGGTCCTCCACGAGTTGCGCGGTGACCGCTTCTTCGCCACCGTCCCCAAGGAGCTCCGTGAGGAGACCAAGCACAGCGTCGCCGCCGGCCTGTTCCGCCCGGCCGATCAGAGCCTGCATCATCCCCCCGACGGCTTCCCTGGCTTCACCAACGCTGGCAGCTTCAAGACCTTTGACCACTATGGCGGCCTCCAGCTCAGCTTCTTCATGAAGGGCGACGAGTGCCTCGCCGACGTTGACATCGACGCCGCCGCCGGCCTCGCCCACATCTTCCAGGTCTTGCGCAACCTCCTCACCGGCCGTCCTACCCATCCTTACGACATCCACGAGATCCTGCTCGTACACCAGCATCTCGACCCCGGCTACTCCTTCGAAGTTTGAACTACTGACGAAGTGAGCAGTGCTGCCTCGTGGGACAGGCCTTCAGCCTGTCCCTGGAGTTCCCACATTCCCCACCTGCATTCAGGTTGTGGCGCACGCTTCAGCGTGCCGCTGCGGGCTTCAGCCCGCAGTTCCCGGCCACTCAGATTCGCGGGAGAAAATCCGAACCCTCGGACCACTGGATTTCCTAGGACATGCCCAGAAGAAGGCTACCTCACCTCTACCCGCCCAGCGGCTGGTTGTTCGTCACCTGGCACCTGCACGGTAGTCTGCCCTCCGCGTTGTATCCTCCCCCCCGGGAAACCCTCGGCGGGCAAAGCCTTCGCCTGGATGGACCGATATTTGG
>CAZIRH010000033.1:0-20516 GCA_964541065.1 uncultured Solibacteraceae bacterium | reverse complement strand
CCAGATTCTGCTCGAGACGCGCAGCGGCAACCTCGAACGACCCCAGCAGGATTGGAGCGCGTGGTCGCCGGCGGCCACCGCGCCGGAGGGCGGGCGCATCGGCTCGCCGCCGGCGCGCTTCATCCAGTGGCGCGCCACGCTGAGGGCTTCGGGCGAAGGGCGCTCACCGGAGCTCGAAGCGGTGGACGTGGCTTACCTGCCCAAGAACGTGGCTCCGGTCATCACGCAGATCGAGACCACGCCCGCCAACTATCGCTTCCCGCCGCAGACGCTCACCATCACGCCGTCGAACGCGCTGACGCTGCCGCCGCTCGGCAAACCGGCGCGCTCGGCCACGCCCTCGGTGGCTGCCGACAGCAGCGCCACCTCGATGCAGTCTGCCAAGGGCCACCTGGGCGCGCGCTGGGCCGCCACGGACGACAACCAGGACAGCCTCATCTTCACCGTGCAGATCCGCGGCGAGAACGAGACCGAGTGGAAGCTGCTCCGCGACAAGCTCAGGGAGAAGTACCTGAGCTGGGATTCCACCGCCTTCCCGGACGGCGAGTACCGGCTGCGCGTGCTGGCCTCCGACGCGCCGTCGAACCCGCCTGCGCAAGCGCTCACGGCGGAGTTGGTAAGCGATCCGTTCACCATCGACAACACGCCGCCCGAGATCACGGGCCTACGAGCGGCGCCGGCCGGCGGCAAGCTCGAGGTCCGCTGGAAGGCCGCCGACGCGCTAGGCGTCATCGAGAAAGCCGAGTACTCCGTGAACGGCGGGGAGTGGACCGTGGTCGAACCCACCACCCGCCTCTCCGACTCCCGCGAGCACGACTACCTGCTGGTGCTGGAAGCCGCCGCGGGCGAGCGCACCATCGCCGTCCGCGTCACCGACGAGTACGACAACCAGGCGGTGGCGAAGGTGGTGGTGCGGTAGGGGGCGTTTCTCGGCCGTTCAGCGCCGAGACGAGTCTCGGCGCGGCAGGCATGAGTGCCCGCGCCACAGCCAGCCATGGGTGGCGCAGCCTCTTAGGCTGCCGAGCCCACACTCGTGTGGGCTCATGTTTCCCCATCAGGTCGCGGGGAAGCTTCACACGGCCAGCACTTCCTGGCGTACAAAGTGGAGCCGGATGACCTTGGGCCGATGGTCGTCCTCGAAGTGGCACTGCACGGCGTCACGCACCTGGACGTGAAGCTCGTCGAGGGTGTCCGCCTCGGTGAAGATGGACTCCCCGAGAGCCCGTGCGGTGTAGCCGCCTTCCGGCGCCTCCTCGACCAGGAAGATCAGTTCGTTCATGCCCACTCCCATCCTAACTCAGCCCGGGGCTCGGTCGAGCAGCGCCTCCACCTTCGCCGCCAGCTCCTCGTAGGTCAGGTTGCCGGGGTGGTACAGGCGCACGCGGCCGCGCCGGTCGATGAGCACCAGCGTGGGTGTGGTCGAGGCGCCCCAGAGGCGGAAGTTCTCGCTCGAGACCGGCACGGACATGCCGGGAATCTGGCCGTAGTACTTCTGGCGGACCTCGTCGATGTAGCGCCGCTCGTCTTCGGAGGTGGCCTGCTCGCCCCGCGCCCGGTAGCCATAGAGCTGGGTCGGACCGACGATCACCAGGCCGCGTCCGCCGTACTCCGCGGCCAGCTTCGCCAGCGCCGGGGCCTCCCGCCGGCAATCTCCGCACCAGTGCGCCCAGAAGAACAGAAGCACCGGCCGGCCTCTCAACTGTTCGAGCGGCTGAGGCTGCTCACCCAGCCACTGGCCAGCCTCAAGCGGCGGCGCCAGCTTGCCTTCCAGCGTCAGCAGGTTGAGGTTCTTCTGGATGCGCGTGCGGATGGAGGTGTCCCAGTAGGTTTTCAGCTCGCGCTGGAGGAGACTGACCGCCTCGGCGCGCTCGCCGCGCGCCGCCATCACGCAGGCGCGCACCTCGATGGCCGCGCCCAGCGCGATGGGCAGCCGCCGCTCGGCGTCCAACTTGCGCGTCTTGAGTTGCTCGACCGCCAGCTTGTAGGTCTCGCCCGCGTAAGCCCCGGCCCTCTCCGCTTGTTTGGCGGCCAGCGCGCCCCGCCCCAGCCAGGAAAGCGCCTCCAGCATCACCGGCGTGACGCCCTTTTCCGCGCGGTAGGATGCAATCCGCTGGTCGGCTCCGGCGAAGTCGTGGCGGGCAATCGCCGCTCTCACATCGGAGACGAGATCCGCGCGCGCCGAAACCACCAGCAGCGCGAGCGTCGCCAGGAACCGCAGCATCCTGCTACTACCCGCGCAGATGCTCGGCCAGCCACACCACGTAACGGGTGTTGCGCCGGCGCACCTCTTCGATCAGCTCCCGCGGCAGCTCGTCGATCTTCTCCTTGAAGAAGCGGTGATCGCCGTCCGGCGAGGCCGCGTCGCGGCTGCCCACCAAGTTGCCCAGCCAGAAGACCAGGAAGAGGTTGCCATCCACGCGGCCCCGGGCGGAATCTCCCAAGTACGACCCCCGCCCCAGTTCGAGGTGCTTCCGGGCCAGCGCGCTCTCTTCGCCGAAAGCGCCTGCGGCGGCGAAACGGTTGCACCGCTCGACCATCCGCTCATAGAGCTGGCGCCAGCAGGAGTCCACGGGCTGCTCGAAGAGCACGTCGAAAAGCTGGAGCTGCAACTCGCCCGAGATCTTGTAGTTCACCCGCCCGGCGGCGGCCCTTCCGATCTGTTCGAGCACTTCGGCCTGCTTGCCGCTGCCGGAGTGGATGCTGAGCGTGGTGTTGAAGTGCCGCGCCACGGCGGCCAGCTCGCTGACGCGGGCGCGCAGCTCCTCGAGCGGCCGGCCGGCGAAGTCCCGCACGACGCGGGCGGGGAGCTCCGGCCACATCTTCGCCCGAACGTAGTCGCGGAGGCCGATACCGGTTTCCGGGGAGCTCTCCATGGCTACCGGGTACGCCTGCCGCTTCTTGAATCCCAGGTTGGGCGGCATCAGTTGCGCCGGCCGCCCCCGCGCCTTCAGCCAGTGCAGGTAGAAGATGATGTCCTTGGGAGTGGTGAGCGTCTCGGCCTCATCCAGAGACGGTTCGAAGTCGAAGCTGCGCCCCAGCCCCGCGGCGGCCTTGGTCTCGCGGATGAAGTCGTACAACTCCTCGTTGAGCCGCAAGCTGGGCACGAATTTCACCACGTAACGGGCGATCTCTTCCGGGCTGAATTCGTAGACTGCGTCGGCGATATGGAAGGGCCTTGCGAACTCCGCCTCGGCCCAGCGCCGCTCGTCGGTCGTGAGCAGCGTTTCGAACCGGGCGGTCACGTCCGCGTCGCTCCAGGCCTCCGGGTGGCGCACGTCGGCGCGGAGTTCGAACAGCCGCGAGGTGTCGGTGGTGAACTTGGTGAAGCCCGCGGCGTGGCGGATGGCTTCCTTCCCGGCCTCGATGGAGCGGCTGACTTGCTCCGGCGTGGTGCCGGAGATGATGATGTGGTCGGCTTCGACGTTGAAGCCCTCGCGCCAGCCGGCCCGGATGGCCGCCCACAGCCCGGCGTGATAGAGGTGGCGGATGGAAACCCGCGTGTGCCCGGCCGTCACGGGGTCCTCGCCGTCGCGCCGGCTGATGGCCTCGTCGGTGGTGGATTCGCGCGTAGCCGAAAGCTGGGCCGTTGAGGCCCAGTTGACGCCCGTGCTGCGCAAGATTGTCCGGTAGGCCTCGAAGATCGCCGGCAGGCAGATTTCCGGGTGACGGTTGCCGGCGGCGATGGCGGGCAGCGCGCCCTGCGGCCGGGGCAGGAAGGCGCGGTTCACCTGCTCGGCAAAGGTGCGGATGTGGGCGTGGTCCGTCGAGGCGAACGGAATGGCGTTGATCACCACTTCGGCGCCCTGGCTGGTGCGCGCGCGGCAGATCAGCAGGGCGTCGGGAAACAGCCCGCTGGCCGGCGAGGAGGCCGTGGCGATGCGCAGCAGCAGGGCGCAGGGAGCGGCGCCGCCGAGCGCGTCCACGGCCACGTAGTAGGTGGACGGATGGATCGGATCGCGCTCCAGCGAACTGGCGAAAACCGTCAGGCTCTCGAGCGGTAGCGCTTCGATGCGAGGCGCCAGCCGTCCCCGCAGCTCATCGCTCGGCGGGCGGCCTTCCGCGTGCTCGTAGACCAACTCCGCCAGCGCGACGGCTTCCGCCGTCTTCAACGGCAACTCGATCGGTATGCTGCTCAACGCTTTCCTCCCCAGGATGGTGCCTCACAGATCCAGATTCTTCAGATACTCGCGAAACGCGCTGCCCAGATCCTCGCGGCGCAACGCGAACTCGACGGTGGCCTTCAGGAAACCCAGCTTGTCGCCGGCGTCGTAACGCCGCCCCTCGAAGCGGTAGCCGTAGATGGGCCGGCGGGCCAGCAGATGCCGCAGCCCGTCGGTGAGCTGGATCTCTCCGAGCGATCCCGGCTCGGTGGCCTCCAGGCAGGCGAAGATCTCCGGAGTCAGGACGTATCGCCCGATGATCGCCAGGTTCGAGGGCGCCTCGGCAGGCTTGGGTTTCTCCACCAGGTTCTTGATGCGGTAGAGGCGACCGTCCCAGCGGCTTTGCTTGACCGGGTGCGCGTCCACTACGCCGTAGGCCGAGACCTGGTCTGGCGGGACCTCCATCAGCGCCAGCACCGTAGCTCCCAGCGTGTCGTAGGCTCCCAACAACTGGCGCAGGCAGGGCACCTCCGCCACGATCACGTCGTCGGAAAGCACCACGGCGAAGGATTCCTTCCCCACCAGGTCACGGGCCCGCAGCACGGCGTGCCCCAGGCCCCGCGGTTCCTTCTGCCGGACGTAGGCCACGTCCACCATCTCGGAAATCGCGCGCACCGCCGCCACCAGATCCTTCTTCTTGCGCTGGCTCAAAGCGTGCTCCAGCTCGAAGCTCACGTCGAAATGGTCCTCGATGGCGCTCTTGCCCCGGCCGGTGACCACGATGATGTTCTGAATGCCGGAGCGCACCGCTTCTTCCACCCCGTACTGGATCAGCGGCTTGTCCACCAAGGGGAGCATTTCCTTGGGCTGCGCCTTGGTGGCCGGCAGGAAGCGCGTGCCCAAGCCGGCGGCGGGGAAGACCGCCTTGCGCACCTTTGCGATCATGCCCTTATTCTATAGGAACGTTCCGTCGGGCCGCGCCGCTACGCTATCCTGGTACCGGTTCGCCTCTGCGGCTGATCTTGAGGGGCGGTTGAGGAAGGAGGCGGTTCATGGCGTATGTGATTGCGGAACCCTGCATCGGCGTGAAGGACACGGCCTGCGTGGATGCTTGCCCGGTGGATTGCATCCACCCCAGGAAGGACGAGCCGGACTACGCCGCGTCCAAGATGCTCTACATCGACCCGGAGGTCTGCATCGACTGCGGGGCCTGCGTGCCGGTGTGCCCGGTGGCGGCCATCTTCCCGCTGGACGATCTGCCCGAGAAGTGGGCCGACTTCGCCCAGGAGAACGCCGCGTACTACGGCAAGTAGCCTGGCAGCCCGTGGGAAAAGTGACGCCGGACCGCTCGCTGACGCTCGCGGCTCACTAGGATCAACACGTTACCAAGCCGCGGCGGTTCCGGGCCTTTTTCAGCAACCTCTGAAGCTTGCCCCACCGAGGTTGTAGTAGTCTTAGCTACGGGAGACCTCGCCCTGGAAGACCCTGCTCCGCCCTCCGCGCCGGCCGCCCTCGAGCGGGGCGACATTCTGGCCTGCCTGCGTGAAAGGATTCTCGCCTACGCGGCATCTAGACTATCGAGGGACGTGGCGGAGGACCTGTCCCAGGAGGTCCTGCTCGTGTTGCACGAGAAGTACAGGCAGCTTGAGCGCATGGAGGACCTCGTGCCGCTGTCGCTCCAGATCCTCAGGTTCAAGATGGTGAGCCTCAGGCGCAAGGCGGCGCGGCGCGGGGAATATGGACAAGTCCCGGTCGAGGAGGTGCCGCTTAGAGACGGCAGGCCCAGTCCGGAGGACGAGGCGGCGCGGCGCGAGCGCCTCGAGCGGCTGGCGCGCGCGCTCCCTCAGTTGGGCGAGCGTTGCCGGAAGCTGTTCCGTCTGAAGCTGGAGGGCAAGACGTTCGCGGAGATTCAAGCGTTGATGGGAGCGGGCTCCATCAACACGATCTACACCTGGGACTTCCGGTGCCGCCAGCAGCTTCTGGAGTTGCTGGGCGGCAGTTGGGAGGGGCAAGCATGAGGCGCGCGGAGGCCGAAAAACTACTGGGCGGTTATGCCACGGGGACGCTCACCGAAACGGAGCGGCAGGCGCTGCTTGAGGCGGCGCTGGCCGACCAGGAGCTGTTCGACGCCCTGGCCGACGAGGAGGCGCTCCGGGAGCTGCTGAGCGACGCGCAGTCGCGCCGCCGCCTGCTGGATGCGGTCTCCGAGCCGGAGGTATCGCTGCTCGAACGCGTGCTGGGATGGTGGCGGCGGCCGGTGGCCTGGGGCGTAGCCGGCAGCGTGGCGGTGGCGGTGATGCTGGTAGTGATGCTGGTGCCGGTGTACCGTCCGGTGGCGAAGAAGCCCGCGGTGCAGGACGTGGCCCCGGGGCCGGTCGAGACGGCGCAGAAGATCGAGCCGGCCGCGCCTGCCCCCGCCGCACCGCGGGCCCGGCGCCTAGCGGCACCACCAGCGCGGAAATCTGCGGCAGCGCCGGCGCTCGCGGAGCAGCGTCAGCCGGTCGAGGCGGAGGTGTCCAAGAAGGAGCTGGCGGCGGCTCCGGCCCCGGCGGCGCCCGCCCCCAGGGAGCTGCCGAGAGGCGGCGCAGTCGGAGGCGTCGTGGGCGGCGTAGCGCAGTCGGCCGCGGTGCACGTGTATGCGGAGTCCGTGCTGACGGACGCGCGCGCGCGGTACTACGGGCCAGTGGCGGAGCGGAAGGACCTGGCGCGGACCGCGTTGCGTGCTGAGCGGGCAGCGGTCGAGGAGGCGGCGCCACGCGCCGCGCCGGCACTGGGGTTGCGGTACGCACTGATGAAGCTGGGTGCGGACGGCCAGTACTCGGAGGTTGATCCGGACAGCGCCTTCTCTCCGGGCGACTCGATTCGCCTGAGCGTGGAGGCCAACCTGGACGGCACACTTCAACTGCTGGCGCAGGATCCCGCCGGAGCCTGGCACGAAGTACAGCAGGTCACGCTCGTGCCCAGGAGCCGGCAAATCCTTCCAACGAAGGGCGCGCTGGCGGTCCGCGGCACCGAGAGACTCCGGCTGGTCTTCTCGGCCGCCGGGATCGAAGGGCTGAAGCTCAAGGGCCAGCAGGCCGTGAGTCCCGCCGTCATGAAGGCCTCGGACGAGAAGGCGGTCTACGCCATCCGCCAGGGCCCCGGCCTAGTGTCGGTAGACATCGAGCTGCGCCGGCAGTAGCGGCGGCCTACTTGAAGCGGTCTTCCTTGAGGGCCCGCACAATGGCCCGCTTGACGGCCAGAGGGTCCATCTCGCCCTGCACCTGGTAAAGCACCTCGCCGCCAGGGGCCATCAGCATGGTGTAAGGCAGCGCGGCGTTCCACTGCGGATCGAAGGCCGCCATGAGCTTGTACTTGTCGGTGTCGGCGAACAGGAGGTTGCGGTTCGAGGCCTGGTGCTTCTGGAGGAAGTCCAGCACTTCCTTCTTCTCGTCCGGGAAATTGGCCGAGACGGTGACCAGCTCGAAGGCGCGGCGCCGGTACATGCGGTTGATGGTGACCAGTTCCGGGAACTCCGTGATGCAGGGGCCGCACCAGGTCGCCCAGAAGTTCACCAGGCGCACTTTGCCCGAGTCGTTCTTGCGCAGGGCGCGCAGGGCCTCGGCGTCCACCATCTCGACGCCGACCGGCTCGCCGGCCAGCTTGGCCATGAACTTCTTGACGGAATCGGCCTTGTCGGACCACTTTATGGAGCAGCCGAAGGCGCGGGTCTGGGCGACGGGCGGCTCGCGCCCCGCCAGCAGCGCCTCGAGTGCGTTGCGCAGGTCGTAGGTCTTGGCCAGCGCCTCGCGCTCGCTGTCGTCGATGCGGCCGACGTAGCGCAGCTTCCGCCCGGCGTCGAAGACGAAGGCCTGTGGCGTGGCGGTGGGACCGTAGGCCCGGGAGATCCCGGTGCGGTCGCCCTCGAACAGGTACGGGAAGTTGAACTGCCGCTCCTTGGCGCGCAGCTTCATGTCCTCGAGGGAATCGCCCAGGTCCGTGTACCCCAGTTCGTCCAGGCGCACGGCGGCGGCGTCATTGGGCGAGATGGCCACCAGCGCCATCCCTTTGTCCTTGTAATCGCGGACGAGCCGCTTGACCCGCTCCTCGTAGGCCTGCGCCGTGGGGCAGTGGTTGCAGGTGAAGACGATGACCAGGATCTTGGCCCGGGCGAAGTCTTTCAGCGTGTACGTGCGGCCGTCCACGCCCGGGAGCTTGAAGTCCGGCGCCGCCGAACCCAGGGCCAGGGTCTGGATGGGGGGCTGTTCGGCGGCTACTGCGGCCGCGGCCAGCCAGGAGAAGCTCAGCAGCAACGAACGGACGTTCACAGGAGACCTCCCGCCTGCGGTGTCTCTGTCGATCAGATGCAGTGTAGCGAATCCAGGTAGTACGGCGCCCGGAGCCGCGCATGGTGGCGCCTCCCCGTCACTGCAACGGCCGGCGATTCCGGGTCACAGCCAGTGGTCTTTCAGCCACTGAACTGTGGGCCCCAGGTTCAGCTTGTTGGCGAACTCGACCATCTGGGGGACCTTCTCGACGCCGTCCATCGGGATGGAGACGCCCGGCTCGAACACAGGCGCCAGGCGATGGTATCGTTCTCCCAGGATCTGCATGCACTGGTAGTCCGCGATGCCTGCCACGCCGTCGAGCATGAGGTTTACCAGGGGCTTGGCCCACTGCGCGTATCCCCAGTCGAGGTTTTTCCCCTTGATGTAAACCAGGGAGGTCCCGGTGCCCAGCGAGAGCAGCACCACGTCCTTGAGGGCCGGTCCGTTCTTGATCCGCGCGTCCTGTGACTGCGCGAGGGCGCACATGCTGGGGTTGGACGCGTACACGCCTCCGTCCACATAGCCGTCCACGGTGGGGAAATACGTGGGCGCGGCTGCGGTGTACAACCCAACCTTGTAAGCCAGCTCGGCGCCGTCGTTGTCCTTGCCCGGGAAATTGTGGAACAGCTTGGGCTTCCATGTGCGCTTGAGCGGGTCAGGGGACTCGTTGTCGAGGTCGAAGGCGGTGATCAGCACGCGCCGCTTCAACTGCCCCAAGGTCGTGTCTCCGAGGATCGTTTTCAGCTCGCGTTCGAGGTTCTTGATGTCGTAGTCGGCTCCCGCGATCTTCCCGATATCGAGAAGGTTGTCGAGCCAGGAATCATCGAAGATCTCATCTCCCCGCTCCTCGTAGAGGCTTCGAATCTTCTGGATGTCGAGTCCGTGCGCGAGTCCGAGCGCCAGCAGCCCTCCCGTCGAGGTCCCGGCCAGCAGGTCAGCCGAATCGACCCAGGCCTTCAGGGCGGCCTCGGCGGTGAGACGCTGGATAATGATCGCCGTGACGATGCCCCGGATGCCTCCGCCGTCCATCGAGAGAATGCGGTACTTCGCCATATGGGTGTCCTCCTTTCTCAGGCGACTCTCGGGGTCTAAGGATCGTGAACACGATCCCCCTGTTTCCAGGATCTCCGTCCTGGCATCCCCCTGCGGAACAAAGCATACCACACCGCCGCAGGGCCGCAACCAGACCAGGTGCCGCCTGAAAGGATCCCCTCCCTCGCGGCATTCCCTAGGTGTAAGGAGGAATCGAGATGAAACAGGCAATGCTGGCGGCAGTGGCGGGGCTCGCGTTGGCGGCGGCCCTGGCGGGCGACACTGGATCGCTGACCAGCGTGGACGCGCAGGGCAAGCCGGCGGGCTTGTGCCCGCTCAAGCACACCGCGGTCAAGGCCGAGATCACCGGCTTTTTGGCCCGCGTCACGGTCACCCAGGACTTCGAGAACCCTTTCCCGCGCAAGATCGAAGCGGTCTATACCTTTCCGCTGCCGCACCAGGCGGCGGTGGACGACATGACCATGCTGGTGGGCACCCGCGTGGTGAAGGGCAAGATCAAGCGGCGGGAGGAGGCGCGGGCCATCTACGAAGCCGCCCGGGCGGCGGGGCACGTGGCCGGGCTGCTGGATCAGGAGCGGCCCAACATCTTCACGCAATCGGTGGCCAACATCATGCCGGGGGAGAAGGTGAAGGTCACCATCAGCTACGTCGAGGTGCTCAAGTACGAGGCGGGCTCCTATGAGTTCGTCTTCCCCATGGTGGTGGGGCCGCGGTACATCCCGGGGCAGCCGGTGGGGCGGACCGGCGGCGGCTGGTCGCAGGACACCACCCAGGTCCCGGACGCCTCGCGCATCACGCCCCCGGTCGCCAAGCCGGGCACCCGCGCCGGCCATGACATCTCGCTCGAGGTGACGCTGGACGCGGGCGTGCCGATCGACGGCCTCGCCTCGAAGACCCACGAGATCCTCACCGAGCGGACCGCGGCGAACCGGGCGGTGGTGCGGCTCAAGGAACAGGCGGTTCTCCCCAACAAGGATTTCATCCTGACTTACGACGTGGTGGGCCGCAAGATCGAGACCGCGGTGCTGGTGCACCGGGCCGAGCGGGGCGGCTTCTTCACGCTGATTCTTCAGCCGCCGGAGCGGGTGGCCATCGAGGACGTGACGCCGAAGGAGCTGGTGTTCGTGCTGGACACCTCCGGGTCGATGAGCGGCTTCCCCATCGAAAAGGCCAAGGAGACCATGAAGCTGGCGCTGGACGGGCTGTATCCGCGCGACACGTTCAACCTGATCACCTTCTCCGGGGACACCAGCATTCTGTTCCCGGAGCCGGTGCCGGCCACCCCACAGAATCTCCAGAAGGCCCAGGAGTTCCTGGCCTCGCGGCGCGGCAGCGGCGGCACGGAGATGATGAAAGCCATCCGGGCGGCGCTGGATCCGTCGGATGCGCAGGGGCACATCCGGATCGTGTGCTTCATGACCGATGGGGATGTGGGGGGCGACTTCGAGATCATCTCCGAGGTGCAGAAGCACCCCAACGCGCGGGTGTTCGCGTTCGGCATCGGCAGTTCGGTGAACCGGCTCCTGCTGAGCAAGATGGCGGAGCACGGGCGGGGCGAGGTCGAGTGGGTCGGCTTGAAGGATGACGGGTCGGCCGCGGCGCAGCGGTTCCATCAGCGGGTGCGGAACCCGCTGTTGACGGACATCACGTTGGACTGGGCCGGCCTGCCGGTGAGCGATCTCTATCCGAAGCGCGTCCCGGACATGTTCAGCGCCAAGCCGGTGGTGGTGCACGGGCGGTACGGCGCGCCGGCGCGCGGCGTGGTGCGAGTGCGCGGGAAGCTGGGCGGGCACGACTACAGCGCGCAGGTTCCGGTCGTGCTGCCAGCCAGCGAGCCTAAGCACGACGTGCTGGCCAGCCTGTGGGCGCGCACCCGCATCGACGAGCTGATGGGCCAGGACTACTCCGGCATCCAGCAGGGGACGACGCGGCAGGACGTCAAGGAGGCCATCACCCAGCTCGGGCTCGACTACCGGCTGATGACCCAGTTCACTTCCTTCGTCGCCGTCGAGGAGATGATCGTGACCGAAGGCGGCCAGCCGCACCGCGTCGAGGTCCCCGTCGAGATGCCCGAGGGCGTCAGCTACGAGGGTGTCTTCGGCCCGCAGGGCGAGACGAGAGCGCTCGCGGCGCCTGCGATGATGATGGCCCCGAAGTCAGCCGGCGGCGTGGGCGCTGGCATGGGCCCCGGAGTCCCCAGCAACCGGCCCATGGCGGCCTACCAAGTGGCGGAGAGCGTCGCGGTGCGGGACACCGCGCGAGTCCTCTCCCCAGCCGACCAGAAACTGCTGAAGCTCGCGCCGGCGCTCCAGTCGCTCCTCGAGCGCTCCAAGAAGCCCGGCTTCACGCCCACCGCCGAGGACGCCAAGTTCGTCCGCAACGGGAAGGTGGAGGTCCAGGTCTTCCTGACGGACACTTCGCCCGAGACGCTGAAGCAGCTTCAGGACCTGGGCTTCGAGGTGGTGCTCCAGCCGACCACCGCCAAGCTGGTCATCGGGCGCCTGCCCATCGAGAAGCTGGCGGCCCTGGCCGAGCTGAAGACGGTGCGCTACGTGGCGCCGGGAATCCGCAGTTAACCTTTGCTGGGGCAGGCCCGCACTCCGCCGGGCCTGCCCCGCACCTCACCGCCGACCCCCTCATCCCCACCACCGCCTCCCTGATCTAACCCAGGGACCTCCCGCCGCTCATCACGTCGGCCCCGCTCGCCAGTCGCGAGGCGGGCGCCACCGCGGCGCACAGTTGCTCCATAATGAGGAGGGGGAAGCTCCCATGAGACTGGAATCGGGCCTCGAACTTCCTACTGCGCCAATCGCCGAGCTGTGCCGGCACTACCAAGTCCGCGAGCTCGCAGTTTTCGGTTCCGCAGCCCGGGGCGAGCTTCGCCCGGGCAGCGACATAGACTTTCTAGTCGAGTTTCTTCCGGAAGCCCGCATCGGCCTCATCGGCTTCGCTGGCCTGATGAACCGGCTCTCCGAACTCCTGGGCAGGAAAGTGGACTTGGTCTCCAAGCAGGGGCTCAAGCCACGGATCCGGGATCACGTCCTCGCCGAATCACAGGTTGTGTATGCGGCGTGAACCGCTTCTCCTGCGCGACATCATCGAAGCCGCAGACGCCATCCAGGGGTTCGTTGCCGGTCACACCGAGCAGACCTTCTCCCAAAGCGACGTTCTTCGCAGCGCGGTCGTGCAGAAACTGACAACCATCGGGGAGGCCGCTGCCAGACTGCCCGGCGACCTGAAGCAGCGGTACGCCGTGGTCCCCTGGGCGGAAGTCGTCGCATTCCGGAACATCCTGGTGCACGCCTACTTCGGTATTCAGTGGGACATCGTGTGGCGAGCGGCCACAGAGGAGGTGCCCGAACTTCGGAAGCAGGCCGCCTCGATGCTGCTCGCCGAGTCCGGCGAAGAAGTCTAGGTTCCCGCCCCCGCCTTTTGAAGCCTGCCTCAACCTCGCCGCGGAGTTGACCGAGGCTCTTGACCACGCCGTCCGGTACCCGAGAGTCCTCTGCGCCGTTCTTTTCTCCGGGAGACGCCGGTCGTTGGCCCATCTACACCCGCGCGATCACGAAGCCGGGGAACGCGGCGCGGTAGAGGCGGCCATCAAGGGTGAGCAGGTAGGTCGCGGTCCCAGAGGGCAACGATGACGTTCGTGTCGATGACCGTGGTTATTGACCGCGCAACTGGTGCACCCAGCGGACGACCGCCTTGCGGCCGGAAGCCATTCCCGGATTACCGATGGCCCGATACTTGGCGAACGGGCTTTTAGTACGGAGTGGCCGCACACGCACCGCAGCCCCGTCGCTTACGAACACCAGGCGGTCGCCCTGGCGCACCCCGAGGAGCCGGCGGATTTCGCAGGGCACGGTGATCTGGCCCTTACTGGTCAGCTTGGCCTGACACTGCACGTCGTTCCACCTCCTCACTTCAGCATGGCACTCCTTACGCGATCATTGAACCGCCCAGTGCTCCTGGCGGCCGGTGTGCCGCGTCAGTCTGGCACGCCCTTTCTGTGAGGGTTCACTATCCAATGGCCGATCTCTTCAATGAAACTCCACACGTCTCCGGCTTTCGGCAGTACGTAACCCGGTGAACCGGGGTCGCTGCCCAACGCCGTAAGCACGTTACTGAGCCACTGGCTCTTCTCGCCCACCACGTTGAGTTCCGGCAGCCACCGCTCCAAGTTGCCAACTGGGACGACGAAGATGCCGTATTCCCTCAGATCCGACAGGAGCTTTTGAGTCGATTCGCGTTCGTCTCCTGCAAGTGCGTCGATGCCGTCCTTGCCGGGTTCCCGACCGCGCCGTTTGAAGGCAGCCTCAACCTCGCCGCGCAGTTGGCCGAGGCTCTTGACCACCGCATCCGGCACCGAGGCGGCTCTCAGGAGATCCTTTAAGTCATCTCCTTTCAGGATGTCGAGGTCCACCACCGCAGCGGCGGGCACGCCCATCTTCCTCAGGGGCTGGATGATCCTGCGAACGGTCTGCTTGTTGTGTGCATTCAGGAACACACAGTCGGCGCAGCCGGGCTGGCCGGAGGCGATGAGGCGCTCGTTGATCTCCTGATACAAAACCCGGTCAGCGTCGCCTTCACAGACCACGGCGCCCCGGTAGAAGAGGGCCCAGAGCACAGCAGTTGACCGAAGCAGCGGGTCGAGCATCAGTTGCCTGATTTGATCCGCCGGGAGCAATCGTGCCGTAGCCACGTCTTCCTGGTAGGTCAACCGCACGATGTTGAGCGGCTTCCCGGCCTGGACACACCCCATGAGGACGTCCGCGCTGTGTGTCGATACCACAAGACTGCCCTGGCGTTCAGCACCCAGGATGACTAGATTAGTCCCAAGTTTCCTCGCAGTAGGCGGATGAAGAAAGGCCTCGGGCTCGTCGATGAGGACGATCCTGACATCGGACGCCAGCACAGCAGCCATGACCCCGCAGAACGCCTTTATGCCGTCTCCCATGTCCGCGATGGCGACCGCTTGATCAAAAAACCTGATTGCGTCTTGGCCGAACGACTTCTCAACCCCGGGATCACTGGGAAGAGTCCTGGACAACCGCGGTCGCAACGTCGGGAGACCCGTGGGGTCTACGACGAAGTGGAAGCCGAATGCATCGCGGGTGAGGGCGGCGAGTCGATTCCGTCTCGTGTCGTCCTGAAACAGCGCTTGGAGGATTCCCGTGGGCTGGGAGCGCGGGTCTGAAGCTTGGACGGGCTGGAGCAGGGAAAGACGCCGCTCGCCGTCCAACAGTAGAGTCGAGGCGCGCACGATAGCCTCGGAGGCCAGCTTCGAAACCGCCGCATCATGCCGGTCTTCAACTGCCGAGCAGATCCAGCCCCAGTCCCTGTCGGCTCCCCAGATGGTGACCGGATTCAGGGCGAAAAAGGGCCGTATCTCGCCCCACGAAGGCCACCTGATGGCCAGTTGGTCGAGAATCCACCATCTCTCACGGCGGCGCTCGTCCTCTTCGTGGAGGATATGACGGTTAATCTCCCGAAGTATCAACGTCTTACCGGAGTTGTTCGGGCCAACGAAAACCGTGACGGGCCCGGGCTCGAAGGATAGTGCTTCACGTCCGCGCGAGGAACCGAACTTCAGGGTCATCTTTTCAAGCATGGTGGCAACCTGCTGTCTGATTATAGCCGTCGCTTACCGCCTCGGGAGTCCAAGGAGTGCTGGTGGAGCCGACCACCGCCAAGCTGGTCATCGGGCGCCTGCCCATCGAGAAGCTGGCGGCCCTGGCCGAGCTGAAGACGGTGCGTTACGTGGCGCCGGGAATCCGCAGTTAACCTTTACTGGGGCAGGCCCGCACTCCGCCGGGCCTGCCCCGTTGACTCCACCGCCGCCTCCATGGTCTGCCCCAAGTGCTTCCCGTCGCTCATCAAGTCCGCGGCAATCGCCAGCCGCGGCCTCGCCAGCGCCACCTCCGGCTTCATCGGGCTGTGGGAGAGGGCGGCGCGGGAGCGCACGCTGCGGGCGGAAGTCAAGCCCAGCACCTGGAGCGAGATCAGCACGGCAGGGACGTTTGCTGTTTCCGGCCGCCTCAAACAGATCATGACTCTGCGCCACCCGAGGCCCTGCCGCTCGCTACCTCAAAGGCCAGTGCTAGAATCATCGACCATGGACACCAAGGACGTTTCGCGCCGCGCCTTCACGCTCGCCGGGGCTGGTCTGGCAGCCGCGGACATTGCGATCCCGCAGGCCGCCGAAGGGGCGCTCACGGCGGTTCAGGTGATCGAGCGCATCAAGAAAAACGTGGGCATTCCCTGGCGCGCCGAGACCGTGGACAACGTCATTGCCGGCAACCCAGGCACGCCCGTGAAGGGGATTGCGACCACCATGATGGCGACGCTCGACGTGATCCGGCGCGCGGCCGCCTCCGGGAAGAATCTGGTGATCACCCACGAGCCGACCTTCTACTCGCACCAGGACAAGACCGACGCGCTCACACAAGACGCCACGTATCAGTTCAAAGCCGATTTCATCCGCCAGCACGGCATGGTGGTATTCCACTTCCACGACCACTGGCACGGCCGTCGTCCCGATGGCATCGCCACCGGCATGGCCCGGGAACTTGGCTGGGAGAAGAACGCCGATCCCCAGAACCCGGGCCTGTTCGTGTTTCCGGGCACGCCGCTCGCCCGCTTCGCGAAAGAGATCGAGTTGCGGCTGAAGATTCGTACGATGCGCGTGGTGGGCAATCCCAATCTGCCGGTCAACCGAGTCACCGCGAGCTGGGGCTACTTGAGCCAGGAGCCGGGTATCCGATTGCTCGCCCGGCCCGAGGTCGATGTCCTCATTGCGGGAGAAACGCGCGAGTGGGAAGTGGTCGAGTACGCGGAGGACGCCATCGCGGCGGGGAACAAGAAGGGGCTGATCCTGCTCGGCCATGTGGTGTCGGAGCAGGCGGGGATGAAGTACTGCGCCGAATGGCTGAAGTCGTTCATCCCGGAAGTCGCGGTCGAGTTCATCCCCGCGGCCGAGCCCTTCTGGAGCCCTGACCACCCCGTGGGCTGAAGCATTGGCGGCCCTGGATTCCACTGTAGCCCGGCAAGCCCACCTGCTATTCTCATAGCGATGTCCAAGATGCGGGAAGAGATCCGGCAGCAGCCGGCGGCGCTGGAGCGCACGCTGCGGGCGGAAGTCAAGCCCATCGAGCGCTTCCGCCGGCTGCTGGAGAAACGCCGCCCAAGGCTGGTGCTGCTGGCCGCCCGGGGGACCTCGGACAACGCCGCGTTGTTCGGACGCTATCTGCTGGAGATCACCACCGGGGTGCCGGTGTCGCTGGCGGCGCCATCCGTGTTCAGCCTCTACCGAGCCCGGATGGACCTCCAGGACGTGCTGCTGGTGGCCATCTCGCAGTCGGGCGAGTCCACCGACACCAACCTGGTGCTGGAGCGGGGCCGCGAGCAGGGTGCGCTCACGGTGGGGATCACCAACGAGCCGGCCAGCGCGCTGGCCCGGCTGGCCGAGCACGTCTTCCTGGTGCGGGCCGGCAAGGAACGCAGTGTGGCCGCCACCAAGACCTACACCGGTCAGTTGCTGATCCTCTATCTGCTGGCCTATGCCCTGGGCGCGGCCGTCAGGCTGAGGGAGCTGGAAAGGGTGCCCGAGTGGGCCGCGGCCGCGCTGGAACTGGAGCCGGAGATCGCGGCGTGCGCGGAGCGCTACCGCTTCATGCACGAGACGGTGGTGGTGGGACGCGGGCTGAACTACGCCAACGCCTTCGAGTTCGCCCTCAAGCTGATGGAGACCTGCTACGTGGTGGCCGAGCGGTTCTCCTCGGCGGATTTCCTGCACGGGCCGATCGCCATGGTGGAAGCGTCCTTCCCGGTGTTCCTCTTCGCGCCCGGCGGGGTCACCTGGCCGGCCATGCAGGGGATTCTGGAGAGGCTCCGGCAATTGAAGGCCGAGACGCTGGTGTTTACCGACGCCGGCCACCGCCCGGCCTTGCGCGCGGCGCAGCGTTCGATCGCCGTGCCGGTGAGGCTCAGCCGCCGCGGGGCTACTCCCGAGGAACTCTACACCCCGATTCCCTACGCCATTCCGGCGCAGCTCTTCGCGGCGTGCCTGGCCGAGCAGAAGGGCCTGGATCCGGACCATCCGCGCACATTGGGCAAGGTGACGCGCACGCTGTGAGGCCCGGGCTACAATGAAAGCTTCATCTGGCACCGTCATGCGTCGCACTTACAGGTTTCTGACATGCCTTCCGCTCGTGCTGCTGCTGGCCGGCTGCGGCGGCGAGCCTCCCCGGCCGGCGGCGGAGAAACCCAAGGAGCCGGTCAAGCCGCCCGAGCCGGTCTCCGCCCAGTGGGCCTTCCGGCAGATGTACCTGGCCGCGCGGAACTGGGCCGCGGACGCCGAGCCGCTCCGGCTGTCCACCGTCCCGCTGGCGGAGTTCCGCAGCGTCAAGGGTAAGGCGGGCGCCTGGCAGGCGACGTTTGTGTCGGCCCAGCGAGGGCGGGCCAGGACTTTCACCTACTCGGTGATGGAAGGTCCGGCGAATCTGCACCAGGGCGTGTTCCAAGGGCCGGAGGAGAGCTGGTCGAGCCGGCAGGGCCAGCCGTTCTCGATCCTGGCCTTCAAGGTGGACGCCACGACCGCCCTGGAGACCGCCCTGAAACGCGGGGCCGACTACGCCACGAAGCACCCCGAGATGCCGATCAGCTTCCTGCTGGAGCGGACGCCGCGCTACCCCTACCCAATGTGGCGGGTGATCTGGGGCGACTCGGTGGGCGCCAGCGAATTCTCCATCCTGGTCGACGCCACCACGGGCGAGTACCAGCGGACGCTGCGGTAGGAGCCCCGGCAGCTTCCCGCAGGCGAAACCGCCTGCGCCACCCAGCTCACTTCTGGCGGGCCGGCGGCACCTTGGGCAGCTGGATCACGGGGATGAGCGTGTTCCTGGGCTGCGGCGGCGGCGCCTGAAGGTGCAGCGCGAGTTCCTCGTTGAGGGTCTCGACGAACTCCTCGATCTGCCGCTCGATGGCCTCCATTTTCTCGCGCATGTTGAGGATGATCTCGACGCCCGCCAGGTTGACCCCGAAATCGCGGGTGAGCTTCAGGATCACCTCGAGCCGCGCGAGATCCTCCTGGGTGTAGAGGCGGGTGTTACCCTCGCTGCGGGAGGGTTTCAGAAGGCCCTCGCGCTCATACAGGCGCAGCGTCTGCGGATGGATCTGGTACAGCTCGGCGACGGCCGAGATCATGTAGGTGGCGGCTTTGGAACGGGGCTTAGCCATGGCTCACACCAGGGACCAGATTTCGGCGCGGGGATCTTCCGGGTTCAGGTGGGCCAGCTCGCGCAGGATCTCCTTGGTGCGCTCGTCGCGCACCGCGGGCGGCTGGATGGCCACTTCGACGATCTGATCGCCGCGCGTGTTCCGGCGGGAGTTGAACACGCCCTTCTCGCGCATGCGGAACTTCTGCCCGGTCTTCGTTCCCGGGGGAATTTTCAGCAGGGCCCGGCCGTCGATGGTGGGGACCTCGATCTTGGTGCCCAGGCCGGCCTCGGTGATGGTCACCGGGATGCGGATCTCGACGTTGTCGCCCTCGCGGTGGAAGAAAGGGTGCGACTCGACCCGCACCGTGATGTAGAGGTCGCCCGCCGGCGCCCCCTGGGTGCTGGCGTTGCCCTTGCCGCCCACCCGCAAGCGGGTGCCGGTTTGCACGCCCGCAGGGATGCGCACCTCGACGGTTTCGGCGTGCGAGGTGCGCCCGTCGCCGTAGCAGGCGGGGCAGGTATTGCGCAAGCGCCCCGCACCGTTGCAGCGCGGGCAGTTCAGCGTGAACCGCATGGCCCCGGCGGTCTGCGTGACGTGGCCCGTGCCGTTGCACTCCGGGCAAACCATGCTGGCGCCGCCCGAGGCGCCGGAGCCGCCGCAGCCCGTGCAAGCTTCCTGGCGCGACACGTTGAGGCTGACCTGGGTGCCCCGGATGGCCTGCCAGAAGTCGATGTTGAGCGCGTACTCCAGGTCGGTGCCCCGCTCCGGTTGCAGGCGCTCCTCGGCCCGGCCGCCGCGGCCGAACAACTGGCCGAACAGATCGCGGAACGCGCCTCCGGCGCCCGTTTCCGCAGTGCGCCCGCCGGCGCCGGTACCCGCGGCGCGCCCGCCGGCGCGGGAGACGAACTCCTCAAAATCGAACCCTCCAAAGCCCATGCCGGGTCCCCCGGGCGGGGGGCCGCCGGCGCCGGGTCCCGCCTCCGAGTAGAAGCCGTACTGGTCGTACATCTGGCGCTTCTTGGCGTCGCTCAAGACGTCGTAGGCGGCCTGCACTCTCTTGAAGCGCTCTTCGGAGGACTTGTCGCCCGGGTTCAAGTCGGGGTGGTGCTTGCGGGCGAGGCGGCGGTAGGCCTTGCGGATCTCCTCCTGTGTGGCGCTGCGCCCCACCCCCAGGGCCGTGTAGTAATCTGGTGCCCCCGCCATGGGCCAGTGCCTCAACCGCAGAGGCGCGGAGTGCGCACAGGGAGCACCAGTCTAGACTCCCTCTGCAACCTCTGCGTCTGGGCGGTGATTTACTTCTTCTCCTTGTCGTCCATGTCCACGAACTCGGCGTCCACCACGTTGTCCTTGGGCTTGCCCTCGGCAGGACGCGGCCCCGGGCCTTCGCCGCCCCCGCCGCCGGGCGGCTGCGCGGTGGCGCGGTACATGGCCTCCGCCAGCTTGTGGCTGGCGCGGGTGAGCTTGTCGGTGGCCGCGCTGATCTGGTCCACCCCGCCGCTGGCGATGACGCTCTTGGTCTCGCTGAGGGCGGCCTCGATGTCCCGCGCGTCGCTCTCCGAGATCTTGTCGCGGTGCTCGCGCAGCGTCTTCTCGGTGCTGTACACCATGGCGTCGGCGCGGTTGCGCGCCTCGATCTCATCCTTGCGGCGGCGGTCGTCGGCCGCATGCGAATCGGCGTCGCGGGCCATCTTGTCAACCTCGTCCTTGCTCAGCCCGGAGGAGGAGGTGATGGTGATCTGCTGCTCGTTACTGGTGGCCTTGTCGCGCGCCTTGACGTTGAGAATGCCGTTGGCGTCGATGTCGAAGGTGACCTCGATCTGGGGCACGCCGCGCGGGG
>CAZIRH010000032.1:0-20841 GCA_964541065.1 uncultured Solibacteraceae bacterium | reverse complement strand
CGCGGCGAGCGGATCGCCGCGGTCGGCGGCGGCTTCGGGGCCTACTACGCGCGGCTGGCGCGCGCCCGGATCGTCGCCGAGGTTCCGGAATCCGACGTGCGTTCTTTCCTGCTCCTGGCCCCTTCCAGACAGGCCACCATCTACCGCAAGCTCGCGGACTTGGGCGTCAAGGCCGTCGTGTCAGTCGGCATGCCCGCGCAGCCCGGCGCATTCAGATGGCAGCCGCTCGCGGACACCAGATACTCTGCATTGTTCCTCGACAGCCTGCCTGAGAACTGACGCCCCCACCTCACTCCAGCTTCTTGAGCACCTCCAGCACCACCGTGCCCACCACCTGGAAGCTCTCGGCGCTCAGCTTGTCCAGCGTCACGCGCTGGGCGTGGTCAGAGCTGTGGTGAAAGACGCAGCGATATGGGCTAGACTTGAGTCATGAGCAGGGCTGCCGTCAATGCGGCACCGCGGCCACTCCGAGCAAAGCCTGGCTTTCGCCCAAATCTCGTGCGCAAGGGACCGGTTTCCCGCCGTGCGTTGCTCGCGCACACCGACCCAGGCCCGCCGGAAGAGGCGGAGGAGTTTGTGCGCTTCATCTACGAGCTGCGCCGCAAGAGCAAGCCTCGCATCGTTCTCGAATGAGCCTCCTGGTCGTTGATACGGACGTCGTTTCGCCGGTAATCGGGCGACGCCCGCGGCGTCACTCCAGCTTCTTGAGCACCTCCAGCACCACCGTGCCCACCACCTGGAAGCTCTCGGCGCTGAGCTTGTCCAGCGCGTCCTGCTCGGTGTGCCAGAAAGCGTTGTGCGGACCGTAATCGAAGTCGATCAGGTTCACGGCCGGCACGCCGCGCCTCAGGAACGGCGCGTGGTCGTCCTCGACGGCCCCGCCCAGACTCAGGAAATACCGCCCCAGCCCGAGCTCCGCCGCGGTCTGCCAGACCAGCCGCCGCAGCCAGGCCGTCGAGTTCAGCTCCGGCAGGATGCCGAGATCTTTGTCGCCGATCATGTCCACGTTGATCAGCGCCCGGATGCGGCCGAGCGTGCCGTCGGCCAACCAGCGCGCCGCCAGATGCCGGCTGCCGTAGATGCCATCGGTCTCGGACCACTGCCCGAAGGACTCCTCCCCGTCGAACCACACCAGGTACACGTCGTGCTTGAGCGCCCGTCCCGCGAGCACCCGCGCCATCTCCAAAAGAAACCCCCCCGAGGCCCCGCCGTCGTTCGCCCCGACGAAACGCATCCCGGGCAGCGACTTCGTCTCGTAGTGCCCGGAGACGACCACCGCCCGGCCCGAAGTCCCGGCGAACCGGGCGATGATGTTCACCATGCGCACCGGCCCCAGCGGCGTTTGCGCGGTGAAGGCGTCCTCGACCACCTCGCAACCCTGTGGTTTGAGCTGCCCCAGAATGTACGCCCGCGCTTTCTGGAGCGCCGGCGAACCGGCGGGCCGCGGCCCGAACGAGACCAGCTTCCGGGTGAAAGCCAGGGCCGAGGAGCCGGTGAAAGGCTCAGCCGCCCAGACGGCCGCCGAAAAGGCGGCCCAGGCGGCCGCCAGCGCTAAAGCTTTCTGGCCGTGCATACGTAGCCCAAGGTGAACTTGCGATCGCGGTCCAGGCGGTCGAACGCCGGGAGAATCAAAGCGGGCGGCGCCAGCGCGAGCGCGGCAATTACGAACCAAATGCCATGGAAATACTCGAGCGCGTTCAACATTCTCCGCGCTATTAAGCGAAACAATCCCCCTACCGGCCGAACGTGAATGGCGACAAAGCCGGCCTCTTCCAGCAGATACCGCAGGCCGTAGCGCGTGAACCGGAAGTAATCGCGCGGCGCCTGGTGCACCTCCCAGTCCTGGGGCGCGACGAGCAGCAGAGGCCCGCCTGGCTTCAGCGTCCGCGCCATCTCGGCGACCGCCCGGGCCGGGTCCCGCACGTGCTCCAGCGTCACGACGTTCAGACACGCCTCGAAACTCCCGGAACGGAAGGGCAGGCGCAGCAGATCGCCGATGACGTCCAGCCGCCGGTAGTCCCACTGCGCGTCGCCGATGCCCAGGTCCACGCCCACGTAGCGCTGCCGCGTGAAGAACCGCGCGTAGGGGCTTTCGCCCGCGCCCGCATCGAGCACGCGCGCTGCTTCCGGAAGCTCGGCAGCGAAGTGCGACACCGCCTCCTCGATGGCCGCCTCGAAACAGAGCAGGCGACGCAGAAGAAACCGCGGCAGGCAGCGGCGCAACCGGGCGTACCTCATCGCCTGCGGGCCTCCAGCATGATGGTCGAGCCGGCCCGGCAGGCGGCCTCCGCCAGGGTGAAGGGCAGCGCGGCCAGCAACAGCGCAAAATACACCAGGTCCTTTGCCAGCCGCATCGCGCCCCGCTCCGGAACGCCTCGCACGCGGCGCGCCATCGGGTCGAGCCAGGGCGCCAGACTGGTGGCCAGCCCCGCCGGGTTGTCGCGCAGCGAGAAGTGTTTCCTCCGCAGCACCTCGAATCCGCAACCAGTCACCAGCCGCTCCAGGTCGCAGGCGCGGAAGGTCACCAGGTGCCGCGGCACGTCCAGCCCGCTCCAGCGCCGGCCCAGCAGAGCGAACTCCCAGCAGGCCGCGTCCGGCGTCTGCACGATCAGCCTTCCGGCGGGTCGCAGCAGGTCGCGTGCCGCGAGCAGGCAGGCGCGAGGATCCGGCACGTGCTCGAGCACGTGAAACATAGTGACGGCGGCGCAACAGCCGGGCGCGAACGGCACCTGCGCCAGCTCGCCGCACACCGCCGGCACGCCGTTCCGCCGCCAGGCGATGCGCGCCGCGTCCCGGGCCGCGTCCAGTCCCAGCACCCGGTGTCCGGCCCCCTTCAATACTCGCAGGAACAAGCCGCCGCCACAGCCCACGTCCAGAACCAGACCTTCCTCGCCGGCCTCCCGCAGCGCACGCCGCACGAAGCGGACGTGGTCCCGCACCACCAGGCGCCGCCAGGCCTCCTCCAGCCGGATGGCCGCGCTCCCCTCGGGCGCGAACCAGTAGGGCCGCGGGTAGCAGGCGCGCAATTCATCCGGCGCGGGACGGGGCTCCAGCCGCAGCAGGCCGCAGCCCGCGCATACGACCACCTGGAACCGCCGCGGCGTGGCGCCGTAGAGCCGGTCGGCGGCGGCGTACCGCACGCGGAATTCCGCGCCGCCGCACAGGGGACAGCGCGCGCCGGCTAGGCCGCCTGCTGGGTCAGTGCCCGGAGCGAGATCCGGTAGCGCAGAATCAACTGCCGCACCTGGCGGGGCGTAAGCCGGCGAACCTTCCGGATCTGGCGGCGCTTGCGCAGCATGCGCGGCAGCATGCCGAGCGCCTCCAGATCCCCCTTCAACAGGGCCAGCGCCGCCCGCAGTCTCCCGCCCGTCCCCGGGTAGTAGAAGATCTCGCCCCGCCGGCGCAACGCCGCCCACGCACCCGCGCAGATCCTGGCCAGGTAGTAGGCCCCGTTCAGCCATAGCAGGCTCCAGGGGAACAGCTTGGCGGCCAGCAGCACGCGGTTGCGTTCGATGAGCTCCAGGCGCCGCCTCGAACCCAGACCCAGCGTCGCGCCGCGGTGGTGGCGCACCACCGCCTCCGGCACGTACCAGCAGGTCCAGCCGGCGATCCGCGCACGCAGACCCAGCTCGGCATCATCGCCATAGGCGAAGAAATCCTCGTCGAAGCCGCCGATCTCATCCAGCATCGCGCGTCGGTACATGGCGGCGCAACCGTCCGGCCAGAGGGTCTCCTCCCAGCGATCGTACTGGCCGCGATTCACTTCGCCGGTGCCGCGGCCGCGGTTTTGCCCGTCCGGGTAGATGAGGTGGCCGGCCTTGTCGATGCGCGAAGGATCCTCCCACACCAGGATCTTCGAGGCGGCCATGCCCACCTCGGGGCCGCGGTCGAAGGCGCTGCGCAGGCCGGCGAGCCAGCCCGGCTCGGCCTCCGCATCGTTGTTAAGCAGGGCCACGAAAGGGGCCTGCGCCGCGGCGATCCCCTGGTTGTTGGCCGCGCAGAACCCGCGGTTGACCGCGTTGCGGATCAGGCGCAGGCGCGGGCCGCTCCGGCCGAGGAACTCCTGCGCCACCATGTCCGCGGAGCCGTCCTGGGAGCCGTTGTCCACCACGATGACCTCGAAGTCCACGCCACGCTGCCGCTCCAGCGACTCGAGCGCGCAGCGCAACAGCTCGCGGCGGTTCCAGTTCACCACGATGACGGCGATGTCCACCCCGGCGATCAACTCAGCCAAGTGTAGTATTTTAGTACCGGGGGAGCTGGGCCGGCTGCCATGACATCCATCGGCGAGACCCTCCGGCAGGAACGCCTCAGGCGCGGGATGAGTCTGGAGGAGATCGCGGAGCGCACCAAGATCCACGGCCGCTTTCTGGGGGCCATCGAGGCGGAGGACTGGGAGCAGTTGCCGGGCGGTTTCTTCGCCCGCAGCTTCGTGCGGCAGTACGCCTCGTTCCTGGGCGTCGATGCCGACGAGCTGCACGAAGAGCTGGCCAAGCTCGAGCCGTCGCCGGCCCTGCCGCCCGCGCCGCCGCCGGAGCCCCCGCGCTTCCGCGTGCCGCCCATTGTGTCCAATCCCAAGGCGCGCCGCCTGGCCCTCCAGCGCTGGGCGGGATCGCTGGCCGCCCTGGTGCTGGTAGTGCTGGCTTGCGCGGCGCTGTATGCGGTCTGGCAACAGGCTCGCGGGAAAGCCGCCTCGGAGCACAAGCCTGCCCCGCCCGCCGCGGCTCAGGCGCGGTCCGTCGCGGCCTCACCCGCGCCGGCGCCGGGCCCTCCCGCCGCGCCGATCGTGATCCAGGTGCGCGCCTCCGAGCCTGCCTGGATACGCATCACGTCCGACGGCGTGGTGGTCTTCGGCGGCACGATGAAGCCGGGCCAGGCGCTCGCGTTTCACGCGCAGCAAAACATGAGCTTGCTGACGGGAAACGCCGGAGGTCTGGAAATCGGATTCAACGGCCGGAGCCTGGGACCGATTGGACCCAGAGGGCACATCCGCGTGGTGGAATTCACTCCCGCCGCTCACCAGATAGTGGAACGGAAGCCGCCCGCATCCGAGTCCGCTCCAGACGGAGCAGCTCACGGCGCCGCCGGCGCTTGATGCGGTCGTCCACCTTCCGCCAGAACTTCCGGAAATAGCCGATCGCCGAGAGCGCCGCCACCACCACCACGCACCACAGCCAGAACATGGCCCAGGGCCTCAGCCGCGGCCAATGAATGCCCAGCAGGATCAGCGAAACGGCGATCACCTGGGCCAGCATTTTCGTCTTGCCCAGCTCGCTGGCCTGGATGGTGTAGCCGGCGGAGGCGGCGATGCTGCGCAGGCCCGTCACCGCGAACTCGCGCCCCACGATGATGATGGCCATCCAGGCGGGCAGCGCGCGCACCTGGACCAGCGAGATCAGCGCGGCAGAAATCAGCAGCTTGTCGGCAATCGGGTCCAGCAGCGTGCCGACCGTGGTGACCTGTCGCCAGCGCCGCGCCAGGTAGCCGTCCAGCAGGTCCGTGGCCGCTGCCGCCAGGAAGATGGCCAGCGCCAGGAACTCGTGGGTGACCAGCAGGCGACCCACGTGGACGTCGAGGTTCTCCATCACCAGCGCCGCCACCAGCAGCGGCACGAAAAAGATGCGGAGCAAGGTCAGCAGGTTGGGGACGTTCATTCCCTGACTCCCCAGGATACAATTAACGTGACCTGGAGGCGCACACATGACCCAGAGCGGCATCCTCGCGCGCGCGCCAGTGCTGGTGACCGGCGCCACGGGCTTTGTCGGCAGCCACCTGGTCGAGCGGCTGGTGGCCGAGGGCTGCCGGGTACGCTGCCTGGTGCGCAGAACCAGTTCGCTGGCCTGGCTGCCCACCGACGCGGTCGAACTCAGCTACGGGGAGGTGGCGCAAGACGCCGGGCTGCGGGAGGCCGTCGCCGGGGTCGGCGTGGTCTTCCACGTGGCCGGGGTCACCAAGGCCCTCCAGCCGTCCCAGTACTATCTGGGCAACGCCCAGGGAACGGCCAACCTGCTGCGCGCCCTCGAGCAAAGCGGCCCACCGGGAGTCCGGTTCGTGCACGTCAGCAGCCTGGCCGCCGTAGGCCCCAGCCCGGACGGCGCCCCGGTGACCGAGGACACCCCGCCCCGGCCGCTCACCCACTACGGCCGCTCGAAGCTCGCAGCCGAGCAGATCCTGATGCGCTCCCCGGTGGCGGCCAACGCCGTCATCGTGCGCCCCCCGGTGGTGTACGGTCCCCGGGACACCGACGTGTTGAAGATGTTCCAGGCCGCGCGCCGGGGCCTGCTGCTGCGGATCGGAGGCCGGGAGGCCTTCGCCAGCATCATCCACGTTCACGACCTCGTGGAAGGCCTCCTGGCGGCCGTGCGCAGTGCGCAGGGACAGGCCCGGGCCTACTTCCTCGCCAACGCCGAGGCGGTCTCCTGGAGCGAGTTCGCCACCGTCGCGGCCGAGCGGATGGGCCGCCGGCTGAGGGCCGTGCCGATCCCCTGGCTCGCAGCCTGGGGGGCCGGCCTGCTGGCTGAGATGGCCTCCCGCCTCCGCGGGAAGCCCAGCATCATCTCCCGGGAGAAGATCCGCGAGGCCCACTGCCGGTACTGGACCTGTGACGCCTCCCGGGCCCGCCGGGAACTGGGCTTCACGGCAAAAAAAACTCTGCGGGAGGGGGTGGCGGAGACGCTCGATTGGTACACAATAGTGGGGTGGCTGAAGCCGTGAGCTCCCGCAGCCTGGCGTTCGAGCGGGACGCGGCCACCGCCGGTTGGTGGCCGCAGGACCGGCTGATCTTCTCCTACCTGTTGTTTTCCGGCCTCCTGGTGGCGGCTTTCTGGAGACAGGTTCCCGGGGCCTTGTGGCTGCTGGCGCTGCATGCGGCGGCGCTGGCCGCCCTGGGGGCCGCCGTCAGCCGCGAGACCAGGCCGGGGGCCGTGCTCTGGCTGTTCCGCCATTGGTACCCTCTGCCCTACATGGTCGGCTGCTACAGGGAGATGGCCATCCTCATTCCGGCCATCCGTGGCAAGGACCTGGACGCGGCCATGGCCCGGCTGGACTTCGCCATCTGGCGCCTCCATCCCACGGTGTGGCTGGAGCGGCTGCAAACCCCGGCCCTGACGGAGTTCACGCAGATCGTCTACACGCTGTTTCTGCCCATGGTCCTGCTGGTCGCGGCGCTGCTGTGGCTGCGGGGACAGGTGGCGGAGTTCCGCTACTACGCCTTCCTGCTCTCGCTGGGGTTCCTGACTTCCTACGTGGGCTATCTCCTGGTGCCGGTGCGGGGGCCGCGTTTCCTGCTGGATTCCCTTCAGAACCTGCCGCTCGAGGGGCTGTGGTCTTTTCCCTTTCTGCGGCATCTGCTGGACGTGCTGGAGGCGGCCCACTACGACTGCTTCCCCAGCGGCCACATGGAGATGATGCTGCTCGCCTGGTGGACCAGCCGCGGCTTGTCGAGGCAACTCTTCCGGATCTTCTCCGTCTACACGCTGCTGATGGTTTTCTCGACCGTCTACCTGCGGTATCATTACACGGTTGACCTGGCCGCGGGCGCCGCTCTGGCCCTCGGGCTGATGGTCCTGGCGCCCCGCATCTACGGCTTCGAGAAAGGGCGTAGGCTTGTCACAGATCCAAGTTGCGCCGGTTCGTGACCGCAGGGAGCGCAAAGAGTTTCTGGCTTTCCCCTACCGGCACTACCGCGACGATCCGTACTGGGTGGCCCCGCTGCGGATCGCCCAGAAAGAGCTCCTCGATACCTCCAAGCACCCCTTCTGGGCGCACGCCGAGCTGGAGTGCTTCCTCGCCCGGAACGCCGCGGGGACGGTGGGCCGCATCGCGGCCATCCTGGACCGCAACTACAACGAGTTCCACGGCGAGCAGGCCGGCTTCTTCGGCTTCCTGGAGACGGTGAACGACCCCGCGGTGGCCCAGGCTCTGCTAGGGGCCGCCGTGGAATGGTTGCGCCAGCGCGGGGCGCGCTTCGTCCGCGGCCCCGTGAATCCCTCCACCAACTACGAATGCGGCCTGCTGGTGGACGGTTTCGACTCCAACCCTTACGTGATGATGCCCTACAACCCGCCCTATTACGCCGAACTGCTCGAGCGGGCGGGCTGGCGCCGCGCCAAGGACCTGTACGCCTACTACCTCAGCACCAAGGTGATCACCCCCCGGAAGGTGGAGCGCGTGGCCGAGCGCGCCACCAGAGGGAACGAACTCCGCATCCGGCCGATCCGTATGAATGATCTTCAGGCCGAAGCGGCGCGGGGCTGGGAGGTCTACAACGCCGCCTGGAGCCGGAACTGGGGTTTCACCCCTATGACTCGGGAGGAATTCGCGCTCCTGGCGCGCGACATGAAGCCCATCGCGGACCCGGAGCTGATTCTGTTCGGGGAGGTGGCCGGCCAAACGGTGGGCTTCATCCTGGGCCTGCCGGACATCAACCGGGCCCTGAAACACGCCCGGGGCCGCCTGCTCCCGCTCGGGCTGCTGAAAATCATGTATCATAGACGAACAATCCACAGCTTGCGAGTGCTCACGCTAGGCGTGGTGGAGCAGTACCGCACGGCTGGCGTGGCGGCCGGGCTGCTGGCGGAGTTGATCCGGCGCGGCACCCGGCGTGGCTACCAGGACGGAGAGATGTCCTGGGTGCTGGAGGACAACGTCCTGATGAATCGGTCACTGGAGGCACTCGGCGCCAGGCGGTACAAGACCTACCGCATCTACGAGTGGAACTGAAATCATGCGCACTCCTTCTCGATCTGCCACCGGCAGCGACACGGCGGCCCGCGGGGACTTCCTGGCGAAGTGCCAGAACTACGGCCGGAACCTGGGCGGCCAGTTCGTGCGCCCCTGCGACGCGCAGGCGGCCGGCCTGTACGTGTACTTCGAAGTCTTCAGCGGCCGCGAGGGGTGTAGCCCCGGCGAGATCTGGATGGGGGACCGCAGGATCCTCATGTTCGGATCCAACGACTACCTGGACCTCATCACCCACCCCAAGGTCAAGGAAGCCGCGGCCGCGGCGCTGCGCCGCTACGGCACCGGATGCAGCGGCTCCCGCCTGCTCAACGGCACGCTCGACCTCCATGTGCAGCTCGAGACCGAGTTGGCGGCCCTGGTGCAGAAAGAAGACGCCATGACCTGCGCCACGGGCTTCCAGACCAACTACGCCGCCCTGGCCGGGCTGACCGAGAAGGGCGACGTGCTGGTGTGCGACCACAACCTGCACGCCAGCCTGGTCGAGGGAGCGCTGCGCTCGCCCGGCCGCATCGTGCGCTTCCGCCACAATGACATGGACCACCTGGCCAGTTGCCTGGAGGCTTGCGCGCCCGAGGAGAAGGTGCTCATCGTCACCGAGAGCGTCTTCAGCATGGAAGGCGACGTGGCCGACCTGGTGGGCACCGTCGAGGTGGCCCGGCGCTACCACGCGCGCGTGTACGTGGACGAGGCCCACGGCATCGGCGTGTTCGGACCCACCGGCGCCGGCCTGGCCGAGCACCTGGGAGTGCTCGAGGACATGGACGTGGTCATGGGCACCTTCAGCAAGTCCTTCGCCTCGGTGGGCGGCTTCGTGGCCGCCTCCGCCCCGGTCATCGAGTACCTCAAGCACACCGCCCGGGCCTTCGTGTTCTCCGCCAGCTTGCCGCCGGCCTCGGTGGCCGCCGTGCTGGCCGCCCTCGAGGTGATGAGGGAGGAGCCGGAGCGCCGCGAGAGACTGTACCGGGTGGCCAACCACCTGCGCGAGGAGCTGCGCGCCCGCGGCTACTGGGTGCTCGACGGCGAGACACCCATCGTGCCCATCGTGGTTCCCGACGCCATCGGCCTGTTCCGCCTGTGCCGCTGCCTGCTGGATGAGGGCATTTACGCCAACCCCGTGCTGAAGCCGGCGGCCAAGCACAACCTGCTGCGCATCACCTGCACGGCGGCCCACACCGAGAGCCACGTCGCGCGCCTGCTGGATACCCTGGACGTGGTTATGCGCCAACTGGAGATGCCGGTGGGCGCCGCGTGACCGTGGCACAGGCATTTCTTGCCTGTGTCTGGCGTCACTCGGCGTAGTTGCGGTACGCCTCGTCCAGGATCTCCACCACGTGCGCCACACGCTGGCGGGCCCCGGCGCGCAACTGCAACATGCAGCCCGGATTGGCGGTGGCGATCACCTCCGCCCCGGTGCTCTCCGCGCACTGGATCTTGGCCTTGAGGATGGCCGCGGCCATCTCCCGGTGGACGGCGTTGTACACCCCCGCGCTGCCGCAGCACAGATCCGACAGCGGCATCTCCCTGAACCGCAGTCCCGGCACCGCCGCCAGCAGTTGCCGCGGCGCCTGCCGGATCTTCTGCCCGTGCGCCAGGTGGCAGGAGTCCTGGTAGGTGACGGTGACGGGGACCGGCCCCAGCCGGCCGTTCAGCCCGACCGAGGCCAGAAACTCGCTCACGTCTTTGGTGAGCCGGGCCAGCCGCTCGGCACGCTCGCGCCAGGCGGGCTCGTTCTCGAACAGCTCCGGGTATTCCTTCATGGTCGAGCCGCACCCGGCGGCGTTAGTGATGACGGCGTCGTAGCCGTCCGCCAGAAAGGCTTCGATGTTGCGCTGCGCCAGCCGCCGGGCCTGCCGGCGCAGCCCCAGGTGTACGTGCAGCGCGCCGCAGCAGGTCTGCCCTTCCGGCACCACCACCTCGCAGCCGTTCTTGGCGAGCACCCGCACCGTGGCCTCGTTCAGCCGCGCAAAGCAGACGTTCGCCACGCAGCCGGCCAAAAACGCCACGCGGTACCGGCGCTCGCCCTCCGCCGGGAAGGTCTTGCCGATGTGCCGGAAAAAGAACGGGCGCTCCGCGGCCGGCGCCAGCCGTTCCAGCTCCCCAAGCGCGCCCAGCGCCTCGAGCAGACCGCTGGAGCGCACCAACTTCTTCAGGCCGCTGGCCTGGTAGAGATAGAGCAGAGTGCCGGCCACGCGCAGCCAGAAGGGCCTCACCATAAGCTGCTCGAACAGGAACCAGCGCAGCAGCCGCGTCCACCACGGCCGGCGGACCTGCTCCTCGATCTGGACGCGCGCCGCCTCGATCAGCCGGCCATAGGGGACACCCGAGGGACACGCCGATTCGCACGCCCGGCAGGCCAGGCACAGCTCCAGATGCTCGACGTAGCTGGGACTGATGGCGATGGCGCCCTCGACCGCCTGCACCATGTAGTAGATCCGGCCCCGCGGCGAGTCCATTTCCAGGCCCAGCTCGCGGTAGGTCGGGCAGGCGTTCAGGCACAGGCCGCAGTGCACGCAGCGGTCCAGGTCGAACTGCCGCGGCCCGGCCGCGTGTTCCGCCGCCGCCTCAGATGCGGCCATACAGCCTCCCCGGGTTGAGCAGGTTGTGCGGATCGAACAGCCGCTTGATTCGGCGCATCACTTCGAAATCCGCGCCCGGGCGGGGCCACAGATTCAGGCGGCCCTTCTCGTCCGGCGGTGCGAACTCGATGACCGCTTTCCACCCGCGCGGCAGGCACGCCTCCTCGAGCCACGCCTGGGCGGATGCGCCGCCCGGAAAGTAGCCGTAGCAGACGCCCGAGCGGGCGCGCGCCACCGCCGGTCCGGTCAGCGCTTCCATTACGGCCTGGACCTGCGCCAGAGTCGCCGAGACGCGCACTACCGCTCCGCCGGGGTTCCGGGCGAGAAACTGCGGCGTGAACTCCTGGATTCCCTGCCAGAACACTTCCTCCGCATCGCTCTCGAGCGTCTCGGCATCCGGAAGCTCGCGGCCATATCGCTCAATCACCGCGGCGCTGCCTCCAGCCTGAATCGCCAGCAGGTAGCCTTGCCGCCCGAGCAGCGCCGAGGCCGGCGCGTTGAGCAGGTCGATGGCCGCCGGCGTCAGAACGCTCGCCAAGACAGCGTCCCGCGCCCGCATCGCTTCTTCCAGCTTGCCGAAGCTCAGCACGAAGGTCCGCGCGCACGGGTGCATGGGAAACAGCTTGAAATTGACCACCGCGATGCCGGCCAGTGTGCCGAAGGAGCCGATCATGAGCTTGGCCATGTCCAAACCGGCCACGTTCTTCACTACCATGCCGCCGGACTGGATCAGCTTCCCCTCGAGGGTGGCGAACTCCATGCCGATGACCACGTCGCGCGGCCCTCCGTACAGGCACCGGCGCGGCCCGCTGGCGCCGGCAGCCACGATGCCACCCATAGTGGCTTGCGCGGCGAAGGGTGGATCCAGGGGAAGCATCAGCCGGTCGCGCGCCAGCAGGTCGCGCAGTTCGGCGTAGCGCAGACCGGCCTCGACGCTGACGGTCAGGTCGCGCGGTTCGTAGGCCAGCACCCGCGCCAGGCCGGCGGTCGAGATCGTCACCTCGGCGGGAGCCAGCGGGCCGCCCATGCCTCGCTTGGTGAAGTTGCCGCCGAGGGTCATGACCCTGCCCGCGGAGGCGGCCGAACCCATGGCTTCGGCCAGCTCTGGAGGGGTGCGGGGCGTCACGGTGCTCATCGCGCCTGCCTCTGTCCTCCTCGCTATGCTATCAGGGATGGCCATCGAGTTCTCGAAAGTGAGCTTCCCGCCGCTCCAGGAGTTCAGCGCCGCCGCTCCCAACGGCGCGGTGATCGGCATCGTCGGCGAAAACGGCGCGGGCAAGTCCACCCTGCTGCGGCTGGCGGCGGGTATGGACCAGCCCCTGGCGGGCACGGTTCGCACGCCCGGCCCGCGGCGGTTTCTGGGACCCGCGGATCCCCTGGATCTGGAGGCGGGCGGCCTGCTGGCGCTCCACCACACGCTGGCGCAGCAGGACGCAGTGGCGCGCGCCCGCGCCGCCGCCGCCCTCGAGCGCCTGCGGCGCAAAGGCGCCACCGTCCTGCTGGTCTCGCACGAGGAGGAACTGCTGGCGCGGCTGTGCGACGAAATCTGGTGGCTGGATCAGGGCAGCCTGGCCGCGCAAGGAGATCCGCAGGAGGTTCTCGGACGGTACCGGCGCCACGTGGCCAGGCGCCTGCGGGGTGAATCGGAACGTGCCGACCTGCTGCCCTCGCTGCGGCGCGGCGACGGCCGCGCGCACATCCTCGCGCTGGAGACGCTCGATGAGCAGGGCCGGCCCACGCTGGTCTGGCAGAGCGGCGAACAGGCCAGCGTGCGCGTCACAGTGCGCTTCGAGCGCGCGGTAGCCGACCCGGTCGTCGGCATCATGATCCGCACCCGCATCGGCTTCGAGGTCTATGGGACCAACACGGAACTGGAGGGCGTCCGGCTGGGGCCGTGCCAGGCCGGCGACGTGCTGCGGCTGACCTTTGCCTTCCGCTGCGATTTGTGCCCGCGCGAGTACACGCTCACCGCGGCCTCGCACGACCCCGACGGCGTCTGGCACGACTGGCTGGAAGATGCCCTGGCCTTCTCGGTGGTGGACGCGCGCTACACCGCGGGAGTGGCGAATCTGAGAGCGCAGGTGAGGGTCGAGCAGCTCTAGCCGCGGGGCTCCAAGATGAAGGTCGGCGCCAGCCCGGCCAGGCTCGAGAAGCCGCCCTCGGGCGCGGTCAGCCAGCTCGAGCAGCCCTGCACCTTGCCCAGGTAGGCGTGCGGGTGCAGGTCCACCTGCATGCTCTTCATCTCGAGCTGCCCATAGCGCAGCAGCGGAAAGAGGGCCTGCGTGGCCGCCACCCGCTCCTGCACCACGAACGGGGTCCGCAGCGCCCGCTTGAGCGCCCGCTCCCAGGCGCTCTCGTCGGATTCCCAACCCCGCACCACGTGCTGCTCGCCGCTGCCGTCGTTAGGCTTCAGTACCAGCTTTTCACGGTTCTTCAGGATGAACTCGAGCAGGTCCACAGTCTCACCCTGGTAGGTGGTTTTGGCGGGCCGCACCACCCGGGTCCACGGAATGTACTGGCGGATGGCCTTGCGCTCGGCGGCGGCGAAGTCCGTGGTCAGCGTCTCGTCGGTCAGCAGGTCGAAGATGGCCTTCTTGTGCGCCAGCTCCGAGCGGAAGCTGTTGACCACGCACACCTTCCGGTCCCGGTAGGCGCGCACCAGCGGGTGGGACAGGTCGAACCGCTGCAAAAACTCCTGCGCCGTGACGCGGCGGTAGATCAGGTCGATTTCGAAGCGCCCGCGGCGCAGCGTGCCGCCGCGGTACTCGAGCTGATCGGGCCAGACGATCTCGGCCTCCAGCCCCTCGCTGCGGAAGAACTCGCACAGCAGCACGTACTCGCCCTGCTCGGCCGTCTCGAAGGCCTGCCGGAACTCCAGGATGCCGATGCGCGGTTGCCGCTTGCCTCCGAACTGCTTGTAGGCCCTCAGCATGGCCGCCAGCAGGTGCCTCTTGCCGCCCAGCTTCTCCAGCACGTAGCGCTTGCGGAACTCCCTGACCGGGGGGCAGTCGTAGAACAGATCCGCCAGCGCTTCGCCGTAGGCCACGCCGATAGGGGTGTCGGCGTTGTACTCCACGAAGGACAGCGAGCCGTTGCTGAGCCGCGTGTCCAGCAGCGAGGTGACCGCCAGAAACGGGTAGCCCGGGTCCACCGAGGCCAGCATCTTCTCGGCCGGCAGCAACTCCATCCGCGCCAGCAAGGCCGGGTTGGACAGGGCCATCAGCTTGACCCGGTCGATGGCCGAGAACAGCGCCTCGGCCGCGCGCACCAGCGCGTCGTACTGCCGCCGGCTGATGAAGTGCGGCCGCAAGAACGGACAGATCGGCCGCCCGCCCAGGGTCAGATGCTCCGCCTGCATCCGCTCGGCCAAGGCCTGCGCCCAAGCCAGGTCCTTGAAGGGCTCGCTGTCCAGTACTCGGTGATAACGGGCTACCGCCTCGTCCAACTGCGTCATGCTGACTTACTTCCCGGGGCCTCTGCTTTCAGTATCCCACACGAGTGTGGAAACGGGAAGGATTCGGCTGCCAGGGCAGCCAGTAAGTGCAGCGTTATCAATCAGATACGGGGACTCCATTTTTTGCGCCCGGCCCTTGCCCACCTCGCTTCCGCCACCCTCCGCGGGTGGTATGCTGGGGATTCCGCGGAGGAATCATGACCAGACACCTGAGGTTTGCCGGCTGCCTGTGGCTCGCGCTGGGCGTGGCCGGCCTGATGGCCGACGAGGGAGTGTGGCTGTACAACCAGTTCCCCAAGGAACAAGTCAAGAAGCAGTACGGCTTCGAGGTGACCGACGCTTTCCTGGATCACCTGCGCCTGTCCTCGGTGCGGACGGGAGCCTCGGCGTCGTTTGTCTCCCCCAACGGGCTGATCTTCACCAACCACCATGTGGCTTCCGGGTGCATTCAGCGGCTCAGCTCGGCCGAGCACAACTACATGGCCAACGGCTTCTACGCCTCCAGCCAGGCGGCGGAGCTCAAGTGTCCCGGCACCGAGGTCTGGGTGCTGGTACGCATCGAGGACGTGACCGGCAGGGTGAACGCCGGCGTCCAGGCCAAGCCCGGAACCGCAGAGGCGAACGAACAGCGCCGGGCCGCCATGTCGGCCCTCGAGAAGGAGTGCACTGCCCAGGCCGGCAACCGCTGCGGCGTGGTGACGCTGCACTCCGGCGCGCTGTACCACCTCTACGAGTACAAGAAGTACGCCGATGTCCGCCTGGTGTTTTCTCCCGAATTCGACATTGCTTTCTTCGGCGGCGATCCGGACAACTTCACCTATCCGCGCTACGATCTGGACATCACCTTCCTGCGCGCCTACGAGGACGGCAAGCCCGCCCAGACGACACACTATCTGAGGTGGAGCCGCGAGGGGCTCCAGGAGGGCGAGCTCGTGTTTGTCTCCGGCCACCCGGGCTCGACCGACCGCTTCATCACCCTGGCGCAGGTCGAGTACCTGCGCGACACGTCCTACCCCGTCTCGGTCGCCTACTGGGAGGCGGTCATCAAGGCCCTGAAGGCCTACGGCGCCCAGAGCGCCGAAAACGCCCGGGTGGCACGCGACAAGCTGTTCAGCGCCGAGAACAGCTACAAGGCGCGCACCTGGGAGCTGAAGGGCCTGGGGGACCCCAAGCTGATCGAGAAGAAGCGCGCGCGGGAGCGCGACTTGCGCCAGCGCATCCAGCAGGACGCCCAGCTCCGCCAGGAAGTCGGCAGAGCCTTCGAAGAAATCGCCGCCGCCTACAAGCGCTGGGCGCCGCGCCAGAAGGAATACCAGGTGCTCGAGCGCGGGCCGCTCTACTCGGACCTGTTTCGCATTGCCCGCCACGTGGTGCGGCTGCCGGAAGAAAAGGCCAAACCCAACGGGCAGCGCCTGCGTGAGTACACCGACGCAGCCCTGCCCTCGCTCGAGGTCGCACTCTACGCCCAGACGCCCATCACGGATTCGCTCGAAGCCACGGTGCTGGCCACCTGGTTCCGCTTCCTCGAGCAGAAGCTGGGCGCAAACCACGCCACCGTGAAGGCGATCCTCGAGGGCCGCACCCCCGAGCAGGCCGCCGAGCAGTATGTCAAGACCACCAAGCTGAAGGACGTGGCCGAGCGCCAGCGCCTGGCCGGGAGCTTCGAGGCGGTGCAGGCCTCTCAGGACGGCATGGTGCGCCTGGCGCGCCTGCTGGACGGCCCGGCCCGCGCCGTGCGCAAGGTCAATGAGGACAGCCTCGTAGCCGTCGAGACGGCCGCCGCGCCCCGCATCGCCCGTGCCCGCTTCGCCCTGCGCGGCGCCAGCGAGTACCCCGACGCCACCGGAACCCTGCGGCTGTCCTTCGGAGCGGTGAACAGCTACCGCGATAGCCAGGGCAAGCCGGTGGCCTTCACCACCGACTTCGCGGGCCTGTACGCGCGCGCCACCGGCCAGCAGCCTTACCGGCTGCCCGAGCGCTGGCTGAAGCTGAAGTCCGCGCTGGACCTGAAAACCCCCCTGAACTTCGTCAGCACTGCCGACATCATCGGCGGCAACTCCGGCAGCCCGACGGTCAACGCCAAGGGCGAGATCGTCGGCATCATCTTCGACAGCAACCTGGAGGCCATGCCCAACCGCTTCCTCTATGACGACACGCAGGGCCGCGCCGTCCATGTGGCCGGCCAGGGCATCATTGAAGCCCTGCGCACGATTTACGGCGCCGGGCGCGTGCTCGCCGAGCTGGGCTTTGCGGCCGAGTAGGAGAACTCCCGTGAGAGCTTTAATCTTCGCAGCCTTGCTGGCCTCCACCGCGCCCGGGGCCGAGGTCGTCCTGAACCCCGATGGCGTCTGGTGCTGGTTCCAGGACGAACGGGCGCTCATTTACAGAGACAAGCTCACCGTGGGCTCGATCAGCCGCAAAGGCGACGTGCAGGCCACCACCTGGGAGCTCCAGCGCGGCCTGGTCGGCGTCGCCACTCTGCGCGCCAGGTTCCAGATCGACGACCACAACGTGCCAGCCTTCCTGCTGCGGCGCGACGGGCGCCTGATGGCGTTCTACACCGAGCACGGCGGCCCGCGCATGTACCACCGCACCGCCACCCGGCCCTGGGACGCCAGCCGATGGGAGCCCGAGCAGAGCTTCGACGCCGGCCTCAAAACCCGCTTCACCTACGCCAATCCTTTCCAGTTGCGCAGCGAAGGCGGACGCATCCTGATCTTCTACCGCAACCGGGACTACAACCCCACCTGGTCGGCCTCCAGCGACGACGGCCAGACCTGGAGCGAGGGGCTGAACCACATCTACTATGAGAAAGGCGAGCGGCCTTACGTGAAGTACGCCTCCAACGGCGTGGACACCATCCACTTCGCCTTCACGGATGGGCACCCCGACCGCCCCTTCCTGAACAACCTCTATCACGCCTACTACCGGCAGGGCGGCCTCTACCGCAGCGATGGCACCTTCCTCCACAAGCTGGCCGACGGGCCGGTCAAGACCACCGAGGCCACCAAGATCTATGACGGCACCGCGCCCACCGGCGAGGCCTGGGTGTGGGACATGGCGCTCGATCAGGCGGGCCGCCCCGTCATTGCCTACTCGTCCCACCCCAGCGCGATGGACCACCGTTACCGCTACGCCCGCTGGAACGGCAGGAGCTGGGAGGACCGGCAGATCGCCTACGCCGGCAAGCGTCTCTACGAGCGGCAAGCCTACTACTCCGGGGGCATCTGCCTGGACCCGGACAACCTCAACGTCGTCTACCTCTCCTCGAATGTGAACCTCCAGGACGGCCAGCCCAACGCCAGCGGCCATTGGGAGATCTACCGCGGCGAGACCCGCGACGGCGGCAAGACCTGGACCTGGCAGGCCCTCACCAGGAACTCGACGAAAGACAACCTGCGGCCCATCGTGCCGGCCGCTCACCCGGGGAAGGTCTTCGTGCTGTGGTACCGCGGCACGTACCGGGCGTACACGAACTTCGAGACCGAGGTGGTAGCGCACACGGACGCCGCGCTTCCGCCGGTGGCAAAGCGGGTGTCATTCGACACGGCTTCCCGCTGAGGAGTCAGCCATGACCGCCACGTTGTCACGCCGAACGCTGCTCGGCTCCGCCCTGCTGTGCCAAGCGCCACAGCGCCCGCCGTATCCGCCCCCGCCGCCCCCGAAGGACCCGGCCCGCCTCGGCGCCGGCATCCAGCGCACCATGACCCTGCTGGCCACCAGCACCGCCCAGCGCCGCCACCCCGTGCGCATCCTGTTCTACGGCCAGTCCATCACCAAGCAGGAATGGTGGCAGGCAGTGGCCGACGACCTGCGCCGCCGGTTCCCCCACGCCGGACTGACCATCGAGAACCGGGCCATTGGTGGGTACTCCTCGCCCTACCTCGTCCGGACGCTGCCGCACGACGTCTACCCGCTCTACCCGGATCTCGTCATCCTCCACGTCTACGGAGCCGAGCGGGAATACGAGGAGATCATCGCCGGCATCCGCCGCCACACGACTGCGGAAATCGCCATCCAGAGCGACCACGTCACCTGGCTGCCGGAGGAAGGTGCGCCGGGCAAGGCGGAGCAACTCGAGCGCAAAGCCTGGCACGACCGCCATTCATTCGAGTGGCTCCCCAGGATCGCCGCCAGGTACGGCTGCGAACTGATCGACGTTCGCGGCCCCTGGGAGCAGTACCTCCGCGAGAACCGCCTGCGGCCCAGGGACCTGCTGGGCGACGGCGAGCACTTGAACGACCACGGCAACTTCCTGATGGCCGAGCTGACGAAGCGTCACCTCCGGTACGACCCCAGCTTTCCCGACGCCCGCTGGAAGAAGCTGACCCGCTCCTACGCCGTGGGCCACGACGTTCACTGGAAGAGCGGGCGGCTCACGCTGGAGTTCGACGGCAACCGCGTGGATGCGATCGCCGCACCCGGCCCGCCCGGGCGGGCGCGCCTGCTGATCGACGCCAAGCTGCCCGCAGAGCTGCCCGAACTGTACGCCGCCACACGCCCCAGCGACACTTGGTGCGCGGACTGGCCCGCCGTCAATCGCATCGCGTGGAAGACGCCGCCGCTCATCGAGGACTGGACCTTGCGCGTGGTGGAGGCCGACGAGGCGGTGACCTCGTTCCGCTTCGAGGTCACCGGTTCGCTGACCGGCCCGGACGGCAGCGGCACCAACCGCGAGCGGTTCGTGTCGCGCTCGGGCCGCGTGGTGATCGAACCGTCGGATTGGGCCATGAAGCGCGCCTACGATTTGCGGAAGGCCCCCATGCCGCGTGGCTTCGAGGTGCGCTGGCAGGTGCGCCCCACCTTCGCGGCGGCTTACGAGCCGCCGGATACCTGGAACCCCGCCGCGGAGTACGCCGTCACTCTGGCGCAGGGCCTCAGCAACGCTTTGCACAAGCTCGAGCTGATCGCCCTGGGCGGCGACGTCCCCTACCTCCGCGAGTTGCGAGTCTACCGCCCGCCGGTGCGGTGAATCAGCCCCTTGAAATGAGCGACCGGCTGCTCTAGCCTGGAAGTGTGAACTACGCAGGGATCATTACCATCGAGCCCGGCAAGCGCAGCGGCAAGCCCTGCATCCGCGGCCTGCGCATTACCGTCTACGATGTACTCGAGTACTTGGCCTCGGGAATGACCACCGAGCAGGTCCTCGCGGACTTTCCCTATCTCACCCGGGAAGACATCCTGGCTTGCCTGGCCTACGCTGCTGACCGTGAGCGCAAGCTCGAAATCCTGCCGGCATGAAGCTGCTTCTGGATGAGAATCTCTCTCCGAAGCTCGCCGTGTCGCTGGGCCAACTCTACCCTGGCTCGCGGCACGTGGAAGACTGCCAGCTCGGCGCCGCCAGCGACGACCAGATCTGGGAGTTCGCTCGGCGTGAAGGATTGGTAATCGTCTCCAAGGACTCTGACTTCTACGATCGCGCGGTAGTGTACGGGAGCCCGCCAAAGGTCCTGTGGGTGCGTGCGGGCAATTGTTCGACAGGCGCAATCGAGGGCCTTCTGCGGCGCTTCGAGTCGATCATCAAGGCGTTCGGGAGTCGAGCGGAGACGACCACCCTCGTGGTCAGCGCGTCCGGCCCATCCGCTGTCCCGGTGAAGTGACGAGTACCCTCAGGCGAGGGCTCCAACTGTCAGCCGCGGCCCACCGCAAACAAAGCACCTCGCTTTCACGAGTCCATTCCTTTTCCGACATCTCCAGCCTTACCCACTGCCGGTATGTCTCAATGTTCTTGCACCGGAGCTTGTGCGCCCTGCCAAAGCGCGTCCGGGCGTCCGCCACCCGCCCCCTGCGACGGTACAGGAATCCCAGGAAGCCCCCAAGATCCGCCGCGTTCGGGTACTTCTCCGTCGCACCGATCAGCCGCGCATAAGTAGAGTGACATGTTCCCTCGTGGCGCGCGCTTTAGCGTGCCGCCGCAGGCTTCAGCCTGCGGTCCCGCAAAAACCCAACGACTGCATTGCGAAAGACGCGTTGAATCGCCTCGTAACAGATCGCGTTGGTACCAACCACATCCCGTGCGCCCCACCTTCGCGGCGGCTTACGAGCCGCCGGATACCTGGAACCCCGCCG
>CAZIRH010000031.1:0-20891 GCA_964541065.1 uncultured Solibacteraceae bacterium | reverse complement strand
TACGAGCTGGACACTGAGAACAAGCAGCGCATCTTCAATCGCATCCTCTCGGAGAACCGCATCCAGGAGCAGGATGGCCGCCTGTTCATGGAAGTCGAAGCCGAGCGCGTCTACCCCGCCATCCTGCACTTCGCGCAAGCCGTCGCCAAGATCTCCAGCATGCAGTATTTCCGCCGTGAGGTCATCCAAAGCCTGTTCTATGAGCTGTTGGCCGAGTTCATCGAAGAGAGGCTGGCCGAGTACAACCCGCGCCCGCGCACTGTGCCGATTCCGGACCACGACGAATACGAGGTGGACCACCAGTTCGACATCAATCGGCGGCCCATCTTCCTGTTTGGCGTGAAGGACAACAACAAGGCCCGTCTGGCCACCATCTCATGCCTGGAGTTTCAGCGACGGCGGATCCCGTTCAAGAGCGTGATGGTACACGAGGACTTTGAGAACGCCATCAGCCGGAAGGATCGGCTTCGCATCACCAGCGCCAGCGACAAGCAGTTCACGTCGCTGGACGATTTTCGGGAGAACGGCCTGCAGTTTTTCGCCCGCGAGCGCGCCGCGTAGGGCCGGACCCCGCCAAAGGCACCTGCCGCCGGCGACCACCTTTGCGCACCTGGACGCCACCACGAACCTATCGCGCCAGATTGTGGAGCTGGGCATCTACCCGGCAGTGGACCCGCTGGCGTCCACCTCGCGCATCCTCGACCCGCGCATCGTGGGCCTCGAGCACTACGCCGTGGCCCAGCAGGTCAAGCAGATCCTCCAGCGTTACAAGGACCTGCTGGACATCATCGCCATCCTGGGCATCGACGAACTCTCCGACGAGGACAAGCTCATCGTGGCGCGCGCCCGCAAGATCCAGCGCTTCCTCTCGCAGCCCTTCCACGTGGCCGAGCAGTCCACCGGGCAGAAGGATTAGAGGGCAAATCGAAAGAAGTCGTGCGGCTTTCTGCCCGGCTCATCCAGCTTGACGCGCAGAACAGTGCCGATGCGGAGCGGGGGAGAGCGCGACCAGGTGCGTATCCCGGCTCGCCGCCTGAGCGATTCAACCGTCAGGAGGGAGTTCCGCCAACTTGACCCAGAAGCCGGGCTGCGACAGGCGGCAACGCGCTGAAGGTTCGGCGTAGAGCGGATGCGCGGACATCGACTCCCAAATCTCCTTCAGCGACTGCTTCTGGATATTCCCGAACGAGTAGGGCGTGAAATCGCAAGGACAGACCTCACCATTGGCGCGCAGATGGACTTGCACCATTCCGGCAGGGCAGCCTTCGGCCACGCAGGGATAGGCGATGCTCGAAAACATGGTTTGGTGGATGATGCGCGGGTAGTCGGGCTTTGCGGTGTACTTCGCGCGGAACTCGACGAGGTGCCGGGCGTCTTCATCGCTGAGCATGCAGTCGTGCTGCGCCGAGAGGCGCCCGGTCGGGATGACGTCGAACAGGAAGACCTCGAGGACATCGAGAGAACGGGCGAGGTCCATCATGGCGTCGAGTTCGCCGTTCCGGATGTTCTCCTTGGTTGCGTAAGTGGACACGCCGGTCAGGATGCCGGCATCCTGGCACAGTCTCAGCCCGCGGTATGCCTTCTCGGCCAGACCAGGGCGCCGGCGGTGGATGTTGTGCCGCTCAGGGTCGAAGTGGTCCAGGCTGACGAACACGCCGTAAACTCCCGCCTGCTTGAGCCTGGCGACGGTATGCTCGAGCAGAAACTCGCCGTTGGTGAAGATGGTGCAGACGCTGCGGTGCTGGTCGACCGCGGCGATCAGGTCGTAGATTCTCTCGTACAGCAGAGGCTCGCCGCCGGTGAGTACGACGCAAGTCGTGCCGAGATCGAGGGTCTGGTCGATGACGCTCTTCAGTTCCTCGAAGGTGAGGGCGCTGTTCTCCCGCCGGGTCTTCTCCCGGTAATCGGCCGCCGAGCAATGCAGGCAATCGCACTGGCAGTTGTACGTAACCGCCATGGTGATGACATGCGGAGTGCGTCCGGCCGAGGCGAAACTGACGGGGCCAGCGGCGGCCCTACTGGGCCGCAGCATGTTCTCCATGATCAGCTTGACCCGGCGCCGGGCCGCGGGAGAGCCGAGCGGTGGGGTGAGCAGGGAGAAAGCCTTGTAGCCGTCGTCCAATTCGACCAGAGGCTTCCCGCCGACGTAATAGTTATCCTGGGCGCGACGGTAGTTGGCCATCGTATTCCGGATCGCGCTCCGTTGCCACGCTTTCAGGTCAGAATTCACGAGATTCACCGAGTAGAGGCTCACGGGAAGGACACAACGTGGCTTCGAACCGCAACCGACGAAGGTATCGCACCGCGGTCGATTCGTCAAGCCGGGCCGCACGGCGCCATTCACTCACGGCTTGGTCAGCAAGGCGGCTTCGAATTCGCCGGCGGGCACGTGGGCCTTCTCCGCGCCGCGAGTGATGATCAGCAGACTCGACCCGGGCTGGCCAGGCGTCTTGACCTCAATCTGACTGGCGGACCAGATGCCCTTGGATTGGCGCAAGCCATAGTAAAGGAACTCCTTGGTGGCCCCCGCAGACCGCAGGGTCTTCTCCACTCGCACCGGATGCAGGCTTTCGCGGTCCAGCCACGAGGTCACGGTCGTATAGTGCGACTGGTCTTCCCCATCCGGTGCGCTCTTCAGGAGGTAACAGATACGGGCTCCGTAGCGGGTCTCGCCGGTGAGCACCTGCTGGCGCCACTGAAAGTGGTTCTCCAGCAAGTCCTCGTACGTGAAGGCCGTCTCCAGCAGAGCCTCCCCCCAGCTTTCAAACGGCACCGTCACGGGCCGGCGGTCGCCGGCATGGCCTTTGCGGATAGAGGCCGGGCCCGCGGCGGGGCTTTCCAGCAGCAATCGGATCCTGGCAGGCGCGGGATCGGTGATCTCGCAGAAGATCTTCACGCTGCCCGCGAACCAGCGCGCGCGGAGGGAGAGTTGATAGCTTCGGCGTTCGCCCGATGCCGCCACGCGAACCAGCCGCCCGCTCGCCCGGAAATCCGTCGCCGCCCGGATGGCCTCCAGCCGCGCCCTCAATTCCTGGATGGTCATCGCCGTTTGACCCCGTGCCACGAACGCCGCACAGAGAAAAACCGCCGCGCGCAAACTCCCGGGGAGACGCATTGAACGGGGTCTCATCCCACCACCACCCGCCCATCCTTCAAGTGGACGTTCCGGTGGCCGATGCGGGCGACCTCCGCCTCGTGCGTCACCACGACAATGGTCATGCTCCGCTGCGACTGAATGCCGGACAGTAACGCCATGATTCTCGCTGAGTTCTCGCTGTCCAGGTTGCCCGTGGGTTCGTCGCCGAGCAGAATCTCCGGATCGTTCGCCAGGCTGCGCGCGATCGCCACCCTTTGCCGCTCGCCTGCCGAGAGCTGGTTCGGATATTGCCGGAGACGGTGTGTCATGCCCACTTCCTCCAACAGCGCCACCGCCTTCTGGCGCCGCTCACGGGCGCCCAATCGGCCTTCCAGCATCGGGATCTGGACATTGTCCAGGACCCGCAGCGCCGGCAACAGGTGGAAAGCCTGAAACACGAAACCGACGCGGCGCGAGCGGTAAGCGTCCAGGTCGAACGGGCCCGCGAGACTCCTGCCGCGGTAGAAGACCTCGCCGTTGGAAGGCTCGTCCAGACCGCCCAACAATTGCAGCAGCGTAGACTTGCCGCTTCCGCTCGGCCCGCTGATCGTCAAGAACTCTCCCCGTGCGACCTGCAAGTCAACCCCGCGCAGCGCCTGGATTCGGCCTTCGTCGTACTCTTTCTTCAGGGATCGGGCTTCCAGCATGGGTCCGTCAGTCATGTCGCAACGCCTCCACCGGAGAAAGCCGGGCCCCGCGCCAGGCGGGCAGCGCTCCCGCCGCAAGTCCGATCAGTACGGCCATCACCAAAGCCTTCCCCGCGTGAGGCCAGGAAATCGACGCATCGGCGATGTTGGCGGTCATCGGCAGCGACGCCAGCAGCCGCAGCGCGCCCCATCCACCCACCAGTCCCGCCATCCCGCCTATGGAGCCCAGCGCGGCGGCCTCCAGTTGGATCAGCAGAATCACACGCCAGCGCCTCCAGCCCAAGGCGCGCAAGATGCCGATTTCCTTGGTTCGCTCAAACACCGCCATGGCCATCGTATTGGCGATCCCGAGCGCTCCCACCAGCAGCGCGATCAGCGACGTCCCCCAGGCGATGGAGCGGGCAAAGGAAACGAACTGGTTGTTGTGCGCCCGCTCGCCGGCGGGCACGGCCTTCAGCCCCGGCATCGCTTCCTCGATGGCCGCGCGAGCCTGGCGGACATGTTCCTCCGCGGTCCGCCCGGCCGGCGCCGGGTGCAAGCGCACGTGAAATGCAGTGACCTTCCCGTGCAAATCAGCCAGCTTCTGCAACTGCCGGATGGGCATCATCACGGCCCCCGTCTCCAGGGCCGAACCGCCGCGAAATACACCCACCACCCGGAAGGAGGCGCCCTGGATCTCCAGCGTGTCGCCGGCTTTCTTGCCGAGGTTGCCCGCCAGGATCTCCCCCAGGATCACCTCCGCCTCCTCGCCCCGGAACTTGCGTCCCTCCAGGACCTGTAGAGGAGCCATTTCGTAAGAGTCCTCCCGCAGTCCGTAGACCAGCGCGTTCACCTCGGGCGTGAGGTCCATCAGGTTGAGCACAATCGCAGACGCCTCAGCCACCGCCGCGAGCGAGCGGATCCTGTCCCCCACTCGTTCGTCCACCGTGGTATTCAGAAATGTCTTCTGAACGACGGCCAGGTCCGTGCCTTCGCTCTCGTAGAGCTTCAGCCACTCCCGCTCGAACGACTTCGAGAAACCCACCAGGGCCACAAAGGCGGCGATGCCCACGGCAATGCCGCAAACCGTGAGGCTGGTGCGCAGCCTGCGGCGTGCAATGTTAATGAGCGCAATCCGCAGCAGCGCCACTCCACTCCTGCACTTCACGACGGCCTGACCATGGCGGGGAGGGACGATTGTATCGCGGGGCGGCGCGGAACCGCAATGCAGTGGGTCTGAACTGAAGTGGGTCTCAACCGTCTGTCTCAATTGGGGGGCCCACTCCACGAACTCCTGGAGGAGTTGGCAGGATGGCGAGATATCGAAGAGGGACTTCCGCACCTCAACTGAAGGTCAGCCGCCAGAGTGTGAGTCGGTGGCATGAGGCATGGAAGCGTCGCGGGATCGACTCGCTGCGCGGTGCTGGGCGAGCGGGTCGCCAGCCGAGGCTGGAGCAGAGGCAACTTGGACTGGTGGACCGGGCGCTGCGGCAGGGAGCGCGCGCTCACGGCTTGGGGACCGATCTATGGACTTTACCGCGGGTGGCGGCCGTCATCGAGCGGCTGACGGGAGTGCACTACCATCCCGGTCATGTGTGGAAGATGCTGGGGGCGATGAACTGGAGCCTGCAACGGCCGGCCAAGCAAGCCAAGGAGCGCAGCGCAGGTTCAGGTGTGGCTGCTCCATCATCCCCAGGTCGCCCGCGAAGAACCGCCGCGCAAAGGTCTCGTTGACGATGGTCACGTGCAGGGCGACTGGGGCGTCGGTGGGAGGAAGGAGAAAGGTGAGCGCCTGTCCCATCCACCTGCCAAGGATGACGCCGATCACCCCTCCCCCGCCGGTGGTCACCTTCTCGATCCGCTCCCCGAAACCGCACAGGCGGCGCGGGCGCGCCGCCAGTCAGGACCGGGTGGGGCGTTGGTGGGGGAAGGCCGCCTCGCCGTAGCCCTGCTCGGTGCACACCGTCACCCGAATGTTAGGCGCCTCGCCTGCGGGGAGGGCTGAAGAGGCACCCTCCGGGCGCCAGGTGATCCGGTAGTGCGCCAACAGGCTCAGGCAGACCGCTTCCACTAGCGCAGGGATATCCGCGCCCGCACAAGCCCGCAGTACGCTCCCCTCGGTTCGGCGAGCCACCTCCTGAAGAAGCCCCGTGGGCTCCGGCCCGGCCGAGGCGGGCAGGATGGCGTGCAGCCGGATCTTGGCAGGCTCCAGAGCCCCGAGGCAAACCTCCACCAGCTCCGGCGCGGCCAGGGCGGCGTCGGCCGCCGAGGGCGGCGCCCCGATTAGGATGATGTGCCGGGCGGCGCGGATCTTGCCGGCCGACAGCGCCAGGCTCAAGACCGCATCGACGATGCTCGCGCACGCTTCGCCCCCTTCCCCGGCGCTCCGGATGGCGGCGCCCAGTGCGTGCGGGTCGGAGGACCACTTGACCGGCTGCAAGGAAACCCGCGGGCCGGTCGTCTGTTCCGCCTGCACTTCGAACTCAATACCGAACAGTCGCTCGTGGCTGGGTCTGGTTTCTGCCTTGGGGATCTTCGGCGGGGCGCAGTCAGGCCGGTAGCGTATCACGGCCCACAGATCCCCTCTGCGTCTGTAGCCCAGACACGCCTCGACGGCGTGCTCGCACAGCCCGCGATACTCGGTGAAGGAATCCACCCAACGCGGGAACGCAAAGCTTACGGCCGCCGGTTCGAGGCGCGGGTGCCAGCTTAAGTTGTAGGTGGGCACCAGGCTCCCTTCTTCCCAGAGCGCGAAGTCGGTCGGGGCGATGTTGGGCACCAGCTTGCCGGCTTGCGACGCCACGACCAAGCTCAGCTCCATGACCCCGGTTCGCTGGCGCACCGCTCGGGTGACCCGCACACGCAAAGCCCCCGCGGTCTGGGCCTGCTCCACCCGCGCTCCAATGCGGTGGAGGGCTCGCGTGGCGTTGGCGCGCACCCGCTCTTCTTCGTCCGCCTCGAGCGCCCGCAGGCTCTCGACAAAGCGCAGGTCGCCGACCTCGCCCATGGCCCAGGCGCCGGTCGCCCGGCGCGCCGCGGAAGCATCACCCGCCATCCCCAGCAGCGCGGGGATGCTGCCCAGGTCGCCCTGGCGGTAGAGCCCCGTCACGGCGTTGCCTGCCACCCGGTTGTGGGCGTCCCCGACGAACTGCCACAGCAGGGCGCGGGTCTCCTCGCCGGGCAGACCCCACAGCGCCTCGATGGCGTTGGCTCTGACCCGGGCGTCTTCTGCCTCCATCTGCTGCTGGGTCCACCGGGCGTTCTTGTTGGCGCGGCCCATCAGCAGGACCGCCTTGGAACGCACCCGCGGATCCGGATGGCGCGCCAGTTGGAGAAGCAGCACCAAGCTGGTGGACCCACGCTCGCCCGCCTCCATGATCTCCAGCAGTCTCAGTTGGCGGGTGGCGTCCGCGGCCTTCTCCCCGCTGCCGGAGCTCTCGCCGGGGAGCCGTGCCAGGTGAGCCGCATGCTGCGGGTCGAGGCGCTGCACATGGCGAGCGATACGGATGGCCTCCTCCCGGCTGAACACCGAGGCGTCCCAGAGGTAGTCATAGAGACGCCTGTCCCGGAGCAGCAGCATCACCAGATAGTCGTAGCCCGGGCCGTCGGAAACGGTCTTGAGCACTGGCAGGGCAGCGGCGAGGAAGGCCTTGGGATCGGAATCGTAGAGCCCGCGCATGGCCCGGCCACTGGCGGCCGGGGTGCCGGCAAACTCATCGACCAGCTTCGTAAGGACAGACTCCATCCGTCGCCCTTCTCATCGACTGGCCGACGCCAGGAGTTGAGACCTCCCTGTCGGTTGGTGGCCCCCCGGCTCGCGGCCGACAGGCTCGCAGGCACCTGGCAGCATGCTCGTGCCGGCGGCTTTCACTTGCCCTCCCCCAGTTTGAGCGCCGAACAGGTGGAATAGGCCTCCCGGCCTGTTGGGGGGCACGCGACACACAGGCAAGGAATGCCTGTGCCACCTTGGGCCCACCGAGAACTGGGGGAGGGCAAGCGGCCCTCAGGCTTGACAGCACCCCGGCGTGCGCCCTAACATGGGAGCATCACTGAGAAAGGAGGTGGTCCAGCAAATGTCATCTGGCAGTAGTAGACCTCGTGAGGTGGTTGACACCTGAAGCGACTGCCCTGACGTAGCCGGCTTCGAATCAGTATCAGTGACGAGGCCACCGCTCGAGCGGACCGGCCGCCTCACGATGGTTCGGATGGGCCGCAAGTCCATCCTTCGGCTACCAACCCCCGCGCTGCGCCACCCGCGGCGCGGGGGTTTTGCTTTTCGGGACCCGGGGCGGGCAGCGCCATCCACCGGGGGGACGGAGCAGCCCGGCCCCGGCCGCGAAGGCCCGCCCGGCAGTGTTATACTGACCGTTTGGACCTCAGTGGAGAGGTTCCCTACATCTCATGAAGGCTGGGATTCACCCCGCGTATAGCGAAGTCAGCGTCATCTGCGCCTGCGGGCAGACCTTCCGCACCCGCTCGACGCACAAGGGCGACATCCGCGTCGAGATCTGCTCCCGGTGCCACCCCTTCTTCACCGGGCGCCAGAAGCTGATCGATAGCGAAGGTCGCATCGAGCGCTTCCAGCGGAAATACGGGAAGGCGAAGGTGCAGAAACCGGCCGCGGTGCCGCCGGCCTAAGGCCGCCCGGGCCCAGGTCCGCGTCCGGGGCCGGATCCTGGTCCGGGCCCTGGTCCGCCTCCGGGCCCTGGTCCAGGCCCAGACCGGCCGCGGTGCCGCCGCTGCTCGCGTTCCTGGCGCATCTTCTCGAACTCGTTGCGTTGCGCCGGGTCGAGTATGGCACGGATCTTCTCGGTCTGCTCGTCCTGTATCGCCCTCAGTTCCGGCCTCCACTTCTCGCTCACTTCGTGGAAGCGCTTGCCCGTGGCATCCAGAACCTCGGTGAGACGGTTGATCTGATCGTCGCTCAGTTTCAAGCGTGTCCGCAGATCCTCGACGTACTGCCGCCGCATCTCCTCCGGGCTCCTCGGGCCGGGCCGGGCCCGCACCGACTGCACCGTGTACAAGCGGTGCCCCAGCACGCCTACCAGGACGCCGCTCAGGAACACCAGCGTCAGGTAGATCAGCACCGAGAGCCGGAAACGTTTCATTGGGTTCTCTCGTAGGAGATGCGCTCGGCGCGGACGATTTCGACGTCGTCTTCGTCGCCATGCGACTGATCCGCCGCCAGGATCTCCAGGTAGGTGTTGTTGTAGAAGGCCGACGTCCGCCCCTGGGGAACAGCCAGGAAGATCCCGATCAGCAGGGACACCAGAGCAGCAGCGGTAACGAAGCCCTGGGCCAGCCTTCTCAGATCACGCACCGAGGTCTGCCGCGCCTCGATGCGCCGCCACAACCGGGGCATGAAGTCCGGACTGGGCTCCATGTCCGGCACAGCCTCCCGGTACTCCGCAAACAGCCGGGTCACCTCCGCCTCGGCCCTGTCGTCGGGCGGCCCCGGTTTTCGGACCGACATCTAACCCCCTCGTCCTTCCGCGCAGACCTGCCCGCCTGGGGCAGCCAAGCCCGCGTGTGCCTTCAGAACCCTTTGCCGGGCGCGGAACAGCCGCACCTTCAATGCATTCTCGTTCACCCGGTAGATCTTTTCAAGCTCTTTCAGCGACAGCCCTTCGATCTCCTTCAAACTCAACAGAATCCGGTCCTGCTCGGGGAGCGTCCCCAGCAGGCAGTCCACCAGCTCGCGCACGCGGCGTCGGTCTCGCTCGGTGCGGTCGCGCTGGCTGCCCGCAGCCGCATCGGCCATTTGAACCTGCTGCTCGGTCAGATCCGCCATGCGCGACTCCTGCCGCCGCCGCTGCCGCCGCAGATAATCGTAAGCCGCGTTGACTGTCAGCCGGTAGAGCCAGGGCTCGAACATCTGCGGCGTCCGCAACTGGTCCAGGGAAAAATACAGTCGTAAGAAGACCTCCTGCCCCACGTCCTCGACGTCTTCGGGACGCCCAATCAGCCGGGCGATCGTGCCGAGGATCCGCCTCCGGTAGGCCTGCACAACTTGACTGAACGCGGCCTCATCACCCGCGCGTGCGCGACCGATAAGCTCGAAATCAACCAGCATGCCACGGCCTGGGCCGGCATCCTGAAGGGCCTCGGCGTCCCTCAAGCAGAATGGCGCAGCGGCAAACTGTTAGGTTACAAGGCTTTGGGCGGCCAAGCCAAGGGCCCCCGGGAGGCCGGGCCCCCTGCCGTGCTAGAATCAACCCTGGGCCGCCTTCTGGCATGGACTTCCTCGCAGGGCTCAATCCCCAACAACGCCAAGCGGTTACCTACGTGGGGGGACCGCTGCTGATCCTGGCTGGGGCCGGTAGCGGCAAGACCCGGGTGATCACCCACCGCATCGCCCACCTGATCCATGCCCACCGGGTACCCCCGGCGGCGATGGTGGCGGTCACCTTCACCAACAAGGCCGCCGACGAGATGCGCGAGCGGGTCAATGCCCTGCTGGCCGGCAACTACCCCCTGCACGGCCTGACCATCTCCACCTTTCATTCCTTCTGCGTGCGCCTGCTCCGCCGGGACGGCCAACGGCTGGCCGAGCTCCGCCCGGGCTTCACCCGGAACTTCACCATCTACGCCGAGGACGAACAACTGGCCGCCGTCAAGCAGGCCTGCCGCCGCCTGGACCTGGACGAGAAGCGCTTCATGACCTACCGGAATGCCCAGGCCCGGGTCAGCCATGCCAAGAACCACCAAAAGTCCCCCGGCGACTTCGCGGCCTCCAAGGACGAGAAGACGCGCAAGCTGGCCGAGGTCTTCGAGCTGTACGAAGCCATCCTGCGCCAGGCCAACGCCCTGGACTTCGACGATCTGCTGCTGGAGACCGTCCGCCTGCTGCGTCATGACGATGCCACCCGCGCGGCCCACAACCGCCGCATCCTCCACCTGTTGATCGACGAGTACCAGGACACCAACCGCAGCCAGTACGATCTGGTGCGGCTGCTGACCGAGACGCACCGCAACCTGTGCGTGGTGGGTGACGAGGACCAGTCCATCTATGGCTGGCGCGGGGCGGACATCCGCAACATCCTGGATTTCGAGCGCGATTTCCCGGAGGCGCTCACCATCCGGCTGGAGGAGAACTACCGCTCGACCGCGAACATCCTGGGCTGCGCGAGCGCGCTGGTAGCCAACAACCGCGACCGCCTGGGCAAGTGGCTGTGGACGGCCGGGCCGGCCGGCGAGCGCATCGGCGTCTACGAAGCCAGCGACGGCGAAGACGAGGCCCTCTTCATCGCCGAGACGATCGAGCGGCTGCTCCGCAACTCCGCCGGCCGGGTGGCGGTGCTGTACCGCACCAACGCCCAGTCCCGCCTGATCGAGGAGGCCCTGCGCCGCTGGGGCCGGCCCTACCACGTAGTAGGAGGCTTCAGCTTCTACCAGCGCGCCGAGGTCAAGGACCTGCTGGCCTATCTCAAGCTGCTGCTCTCCCCGCAGGACTCGATGGCGCTGCTGCGCATCGTCAACACGCCGGCGCGGGGCATCGGCAAGGCCACGGTCGAGCAGTTGGAGCGGTACGCGCTGGAAAACGACCTCAGCTTGTGGGCGGCTCTGGAGCGCCTGCTCGAGGAGCAACGTTTCCCGGCGCGCGCCCAGGCGGCCCTGGCGGGCTTCCACAAGCTGATCGAAGCGCTCCGCGAACTGCCCGGCCGCGCGCGCCTGGACGAGGTGCTGCGCCAGATCCTCCGGCGCACCGGTTACCTCGGCATGCTCGAAGGGGACGAGTCCCCGGAAGCCCAGGCCCGCCTGGATAACCTCAAGGAACTGGTGACGGCCGGCGCCGAGGCGGCCGAGCGCGGCGAAGGAGCCTCCGAGTTCCTCGATCACGCCGCGCTGGTTTCGGAGGCCGACACGGTGGACGAGCGCGCCCAGGTGTCGCTGCTGACGGTGCACAACGCCAAGGGGCTGGAGTTTCCCATCGTCTTTGTCGCCGGTCTCGAGCAGGGCCTGTTCCCGCACGCGCGCTCGCTGGGCGACCGTCGCGGCCTCGAGGAGGAACGCCGCCTTTGCTACGTGGGCATGACGCGGGCCCAGGAGCGGCTCTTCCTGAGCTGGGCGCAGACCCGGCGCAGGTGGGCCGGCGGCGACTGGGAGGACTGCGAGCCTTCGCAGTTCCTGCGCGAGCTGCCCGGCACGCTGACCGAGCCGCTCGGCCAGCCTGCCGCCGCCGACGAGGTGGACCTGTTCGCCGAACAGCACGAGGTCCGCCAGAGTGTCCGCCAGCGCGTCTTTCCGGGCAAGACGTATAATTCTGTGGAGAACATCGCGGAGTTCTTCGCCGCGCGAGGTTTGAAGCCGCCACGCGGGGCGGCAGCGCCGCGGCCTCAGCCGTCTGCGCCGCCCAAGCGGGCAAAGCGGCTGGGGATCGGCGCCGCGGTGGTGCACCCGCGCTACGGGCGCGGCGTTATCGTCCGGCGCGAGGGCGAAGGCGAAGCCGCCAAGCTGACAGTGAGTTTTCAACGGTACGGCCTGAAGAAGCTGATCGAACGTTACGCATCCTTGAAGGCAGCAGAATGAACACCAAGAACATCACGGACCGGCCAGAGCGCAAGAAGCTGAAGCGGGCCGCGCGCAAGCGGGCCTCGCCCAAGCCCAAGCGCGAGCCCGGGGTCGCCCGCGGCTCCGCCAAACGCAAGCCCAAGAAGATGGTTAAGGGCCAGCGGAAACGGTAAGCCCCGAGCACGCGCGTGGGCCAACTGCTGCGCACCAAGAGCATCGACGCGCTCATCGCCGCCGCGGAAGAGCCCGACAAGCGCCTGCGCAAGACGCTGGGGCCGTGGAGCCTCACGGCCCTGGGCGTCGGGGCGGTGATCGGCTCCGGCATCTTCATCCTCACCGGCACGGCGGCGGCCGGCGAGACGCTCAGCTTCCGCTCGATTCTGCACGCCCCCGTGCTGGACCTGTTGCTGCACGGCCCCGAGGCGCTCTCCACCATCGGGCGTCCCGGGGCCGGGCCCGGCATTTCACTGTCTTTCCTGCTGACCGCGATGGCGTGCAGCTTCGCCGCCCTCTGCTACGCCGAGCTGGCCTCGATGATCCCCATCGCCGGGAGCGCTTACACTTACGCCTACGCCACGCTGGGCGAGATCTTCGCCTGGATCATCGGCTGGGACTTGATCCTCGAGTACGCGGTCTCGAACATGGCCGTGGCGGTGGGCTTCTCGGCCTACTTCAACGACCTGCTCGAGAACCTCTTCGGCTTGCACCTGCCGGCGCAGCTCTCCGGGCCCATGGTCGTCGGCGGCGAGTTCACCGGCCACTGGTTCAACCTGCCGGCCCTGATCGTGCTGCTGGTGCTGAGCTGGATCCTGGTGCGCGGCGTGCGCGAGAGCGCCAGCACCAACAACGTCATGGTGCTGGTGAAGGTGGCCGCCATTCTGATTTTCGTGATCGGAGCGGCGCGGGCGGTGAAACTCGAGAACTGGCGCCCCTTCATGCCCAACGGCTTTCCCGGCGTGCTGACCGGCGCGGCCATCGTGTTCTTCACCTACATCGGCTTCGACTCGGTCTCGACGGCGGCCGAGGAATGCCGCCGCCCGCAAAAAGACCTGCCCTTCGGCATCGTGGCCAGCCTGCTGATCTGCACCGTGCTCTACGTTTCGGTGGCCCTGGTGCTCACCGGGATCGCAAGCTACAAGAACCTGAACAACGCCGCGCCGGTGGCCCTGGCGCTCAAGGCCCTGGGCTACGAGGGCATCCGCCGCTGGGTGGTGTTGGGTGCGCTGGTGGGAATGCTCTCCTCGCTGCTGGTCTTCCAGTACGGCCAGGCCCGGGTGTGGTTCGCCATGTCGCGCGACGGGCTGCTGCCGGCGGCCTTCTCGAAGGTGCATGCCCGCTACCGCACGCCTCACATCTCCACCTGGGTGGCCGGCCTGGTCGTGGGCCTGCCCGCCGGCATCTGGGACATCGGCACTTTCGCTGACCTGGCCAACATCGGCACCCTGTTCGCCTTCGTGGTGGTCTCGGCCGGCGTCATCGTGCTGCGCCGGAAGCAGCCTCACCGGCCGCGCGGCTTCCGCATGCCCGGGGTGCCCTGGCTGCCGGGCCTTTCGATCGCCTTCTGCCTGGTCCTGATGCTCAGCCTGCCGCTCCAGACCTGGGTGCGCTTCTTTTTTAATGATACGGCGACCACCGAGATCTACACTCTGTACGGCAGGAAGCACAGCCAACTGAGATGACCACGGTCATCCAGGCCCACCAGCAGGTGATGGGCCTGCGGCCGGCTTCCGGAACATGAAGCAGTAGTCGATGGGCGACCAGCCCTGGACGCGGCGCTCGAAGACGAAGCCCGCAACCGTGACCTGGCCGAGCAGGACGTCGGGCGGGATGCCGTGACGCAGCCAGAACATCCAGCGGGGAGAGAGGAAGTCGATGATGGCGAGGCGGCCGCCAGGACGCAGAGCGGCGTACAGGGTCTGGTTGATGGATGCCGGGTCAGTGAAATGGTGGTAGACGCGGCGCATGTAGATGAGGTCGCAGCAGGCATCGGGAAGGCCGGCGGTGCGTTCGCCGGCCTCGAGCACGGCGATGTTGGCGAGGCCGGCTGCGGCCGCCGCGCTCCGGATCGCATCCCGCTTGCCGGCCTCGATTTCGGTCGCGTAGAGGCGGCCGGACGGGCCGAGGCGCCGCGCCATGCGGACGGCCATGTGGCCTCCACCGGCGCCGATCTCGGCGACGGTCATGCCGGCGCGGAGTTCCACCAGCGCGGCGAGACGTGCGACTTCGCGGTCGAGCCCAGGCCCCCGCTGGGACCAGAACATGGCTCCTCCGACGATGGCCGCGAGCAAGGCCAGCAGGCCCGCTGCCAGCAGGACGAGGCGAGGGAACCAGCGCACCGGCATTTCACAAGTATAGGTGCCTTCCTGCAACGCCGGGGCAACAAACACCGCGAGCTGGCGGGCGGGCGGGTGCGGGCAGGCGTACAGGTATTGACTTTCCCCTTTTATTCGCCCACAATGAAGGTATGGCACTCACCCGACGGCAGAAAGAGGTGCTGGACCTGATCGCCGGCTTCGTGGGCGAGCACGGTTACTGCCCCAGCTACGAGGAGATCGCCCGCGGGCTGGCGCTGGCCTCGCTGGCCACCGTGCACAAGCACATCGCAGCGCTGGAGAGAAAGCACTACCTCAGGCGCGGGTTCAACCAGAGCCGCTCGCTGGAGCTGACGCCCAAGTACTTCCAGGAGCAGCGCAAGCACCGGCCGGGCGGCGGCCTGTTCGACGTTCCGCTGATGGGCCGGATCGCGGCGGGCGCGCCGGTGGAGTCCGTGGCGGGACGCGAGCGGCTGGACTTCGGCGAATTCCTCGGCCAGGAGAACTTGTTTGCGCTGGAAGTGCGCGGCGATTCCATGATCGACGAGCACATCCTGAGTGGGGACCTGGTGCTGGTCGAGAGCACGCGCGAGGTGCGCGACGGAGAGATCGTGGTGGCCCTGGTACGCAACTCCGAGACGACGCTGAAGCGCTTCTACCGCGAAGGAGGCGACATGGCCCGGCTGCAACCGGCCAACGCCCAAATGGAGCCGATCCGGGTCCCTCTGGCGGACCTGCGCATTCAGGGGCGCGTGCTGGCAGTGCTGCGCAAGTACAAGTAGAGCGGGAGAGTTCCTAGGCTGGCTGCGCGCGGCGGCGGCGCACTTCGGCTTCAGCCCGGAACCAGTCGTCTTCGGGCGAGCCTCCCTGGCCCCCGCGCTCCCTCCAATAGAGGTAGGCCAGCCGCTCGATCTCCTCGCTGTCACCCGCGGCCAGCCCCGCAGCGGCGGACAACGCCGCCAGCGCATCGGGCACCGGGTCTACAGCGGCCGCCGCGGCAGCCGCTGGGCGCGTGCGGCGGCGCTTGGGCGCGGGCGCGGCGCCCAGGGAGGGGGCGGCCAGTGCGACTTCCGTAGTGCGCTTTCTTGGCATCGAACAACCCTCTTTCCAGATGGACTATCCGTCATTATAGCAGATCACCGTAGGCCGCTCGGTGACAATAGTCCGGGATCCCAGAGGAACCCCTGACAGAAGTGGCGGGCGCTTCGCGTGGCCGCGCGCCTACTTTGTCAGGCGCAGGATTTCAGAGGCGATTTTCACGAAGGCGTCGGTCAACTGCGCCGTGGTGGGCGCGTAGACGTAGATGCCGGTGGGCTGGGTGGAAGTATAGGTGGGGCTGGCCGGATCGTTGGCGATGCGGCGGAGCAGGTCATGATCGATCGGCTCCGAGGACGTGCCTCCCAGGCCGAGGGTGTAGATGAAGGGAGTCAGGGTGGCGTCGGTGCGGATGCGCGTCGCGGTGTTGTCGGCCAGGTTGTTGGCGGCGTACCGGAGCGCGCGAGGGCTATCGACCCGGACCTTGCCCGCATACGGCGCCGTGGTGTACAAGTCGGGAGACAGGTAGCCCGTCCTGATGTTGATGTTGTTGCGGTCGGTGTCCGGAATATAGGCGATGTCCTGCCTCATCCTGGCGCGCTTCTCCAGGTCGGAGCCTGAGCCGGAATTGTAGTAGCAACCGGAGCTGTCCGGGGCGACCGTCCACTCGTAGTGAGTTGTGGAGGTCGCGTTGGTCTTCATCACGCCCCAGGTAGTTCCGGTCGGGGGATAGCTACCGATGGGCGCGGAGATGAAGCCGAACTTGGCGGTGGTGCTGGTGCAAGTGCTTAAGGGGGGATTCGTCTTCACCGGGAAGTCGGCCGTCAGGGCGGTCGGGCGACCATCGGTGAAGAACACGATGACGTTCAGCGCGCCGACCTCGTTGATGGTCACGATTTGCTGGTAGCCCTGCCAGAGCGCCTGCGCGGTGCCGGTATTCCCGTCGAAGTTCAGCGCGTCGATGGCCTCAAAAAGGTCGGTGGGCGTGCGCGTCTTGAAATCCATGCCGTAAGGGAAGTCCACGTAGTAGGGCCCGCTGAAACTTACCATCCCGAGGCGGTCCCGGCCCTCCGCGAACTTGTCCACAAAGATCTTGGCGGAGCCGCGGACCTGGTTCTCTGCGCCCGCCGACGCAATCGAGCCGGAGCGGTCCATCAGCAGGATAAGGTTGACGTCGCGGCGCGAAGCCTGAGCTCCCACCCGGAGGGTGGTCCAGTCCTGGTGCAACGCTCGCAAGAAGTACAGGGGCGCATCCGTGGAGGCTGTCATGGTCACGACCCGCGTCCTGGTGCCCGTTTGGGTCACGTCAATCTCGAAGGTGGTGTTGCTCGAGGCCAGAGTTCCCGCCGGGAAGTTGGCGTTGAAGAATTCGATGGCCGTGGCCTCCGCGCTGTCCCGCTGGGAGTCCAGGTCCAGGCCGCGGTTCAGCGACCGCGCCCCGGCGAGCACCGCGGCGTCCACCGCCGCCGACAGCTTGGTGCGCGTCAGGTACAGCATGCCGCAGTCGAAGGCCAGCCCCACCAGGGGCAGGATCATGATCAGGCTGAGCGTCAGCATGATGAAGATCACGCCGCGTTCGCCCAGCCTCATGCGCTTCGCGAGACTCTTCATGGCAACCTCGTTTCGACCTCGCTAGAAAATCGACCGGCTGTAGACCCCGCCGCCCAGACCGGGCGAGGCGAAATACGCCTCCACCATGAAGGCCTCGGCGCCGAAGGCGGTGGAGGGGGGGGCCATGCCCGGCATCAGGGTGCCGAACCCCCCCAGGGCACGAGCGGTGGCATTGGTCAGGTAGTTTTGCACGTTCCCAGAACTGTCCACCGAGGCCGGCGTCCCATGGGCGCTGACCGCCAGCGTCGGATTCCCCACCACCATGCGGCGCGTGAACACCGGCCAGTTGATGTTCGTGCACTGCGCGTCGGTCAGTCCCCCGGCCTGGCACTGATCGTGCCCGATGTAAACGACCCTGGAGAAGATGACCGTCCCGTCGCCGGATGTGCGGGTCATGTTGAGCCCTGCCGCCAGCCGGACCACGATCTCCTGGGTCGCGGGAACCGAGAAATCCATCCCCCGGGCGAACATGTGCCCGGCGTCCCGGGCCACCTGGGCCACCTGGATGGCCTTGGTGACGTTAAATCCCAAGACAAAAACGCCAATCGTCAGGGGCACAAACAACAGAAGGGAGAAAGCGAACTCGACGATGGTACTTCCGGATCTGGAAGCTCTGCTCGTCTGGCGCATCGTGGCCTCCTCTACTAACGCTGCGGGCACCCCGCCGCGGAGCACGGCTCCATCAGATCCGCCGAACTGGCTGCGATCGTCACCGGCGACCCGCTCTTCAGCAGGGCCGCGATGGGGTTCCAGGAGAAGCCCTCAATCGACACCTCCACAATGTTGCCCCCGGCGTTGCTCTGGGTCTCCACGAACGTGTCGGGGCTGAAGTAGCGGATCTTGATCTTCTGGTCGGCATCCCCGTTGCCCTCGGCGCTCTCAGGGATGAATCCCATCGCCCAGCCCCGCACTACCGAGCGGATCGACGCATCCTGACCCATGCCCGTCTCAGTCTGGCCGGTGATGGCATAGCGCACACCTTCGCGCACGGCATGCTGGAAGGTGGACTTCAGAAAGATCGCCAGGCACAGATCGATGAGCAGGAACATGATGGCCAGGATCGGGACCATGGTCAAACCCAGCTCGACGACCTGGGCGCCGCGCTGGCGAGTCCTGCGAAGGTGTGATGGTTTCATAGGCGCGACCTAGGAGTACTAGTACCCAAGAAATCTCTTCCTACTCCGGTACTACATCCCCTACACTAGAGATGCCGGCACGCGGCGCTTTCTTTACTCGGCCGGTTGATTTTGCTGGGGTTGTGCCGCTGTGAAGTCCTGGCACGCACAGGTCGCGCCACTTGGTTCCGGCTCCGTGGAGCTGGAGGTCGGGGGTGCACCTGCCGGCAGCGAGGCCGAGCAGATCGAGCGCGAGCTGGTGGCCGCCTACCGCGAGCAAGCCGCTGGCCTGTCCCGCTACGCCACCCTGCTGGCCGGCCCCGATGGGGCGGCCGAGGATCTGCTTCAGGAGTGCTTCCTGCGGTATTTCCAGGCACTCCGGGCCGGCCACCAGGTGCGAAACCGCACTGCCTGGCTCTATCGCGTGGTGCGCAACTGCTTCCTGGCGCGCCAGCGGGCAGCGCCGGCCGGGCAGCGGGTGCAGCTCGAGGCGGAAGCCGAGCCGGAGCAGCACTCGGTCAACCCCGAAGGCGCGTATCACCGCCACGAGCTGGCCCGCCAGATGCTGCGCGGGCTGGCCCCGCGCGAGCTGGAATGTGTCCGCCTCCGGGCCGAAGGGTTGAGCTACGCTGAAATCGCCGAGGTGCTGAGCATCAGCCCGGGAACGGTAGGCGCGCTGCTGAGCCGCGCACTCGGCAAGTGCCGGGCGCTACTGACTAGGGAGGAAGGCAATGTCTAGCTGGAAACACCGGCTGCTGTGGTCGCATCCCGGAACTGCCCGCCTGCTGGATTTCGTTTCCGGCGGCAGCGTGGAAGGCCGGATGGACGAGGTGGCCCGGCACGCCGAGGAATGCCCCCGGTGCCGGCGGCAGATCTCTCAGTTGCAGCGCGAGTGGAACCGGCTGGTGGAGCTGGAGGCGTCCAATGGCCCGCCGGAAACGCCCGACCTCGGCGCGCTGCTTCCGCGCCTCCTGGCGGCCGCACGCGCTTCCCTGACGGCCGATGAGACCGGGCTGGGGGCCGAGCGCGTTTCCAAGTGGCTGGCGGCCGAGCTGGAGGCCTACTTCGGCGTGCATGCGGCGGAGCTGGCGCCGGTGCCGGGGGGCGGGGCTGCACATCTCCGCCGGGCCGTGGCCAGTGGAGCTTGCCTGCTCAGCACGTTTCTGGGACGCCATACTGCGGCGCGATTCACCGACGCGGTCCTGGCGCAGGTGGGATCCCTCGCCGCTTGAGGCGGGGCCACTCCGGGAGCCATCGTGCCGCCCCCCGTTTCCTGGCGATCCGAACCCGGCCTCGTCAAGTGGATTCTGCTGGCCGGCGGCGTGCAGCTCTTCACGGGGCTGCTGGCCGCGGTGGCCTGGTTATCGGCTGGGCATCCCACCTGGATTCGGCTCTACTTTCAGTATCAGGGGCCGGCTTTTCTGGCGAGCGTCGCCATCCTGGAGCTGGTGTTGTGCCGGATGGCGTGGCGCCACTTCTCGAGCGGGGATCCGTTGCGGCCCGCCTGGATGTTCCTCACCCTGGCGGCGGCCTGCCGCGTTGGCGGTATTCTGCTGTCGGAGCTGCCGGGCGCCGCGGCTCGCTTGAACCCGGGCCCGCTGTGGCCGCCTCCCTTGGATGCCCAGCTCGTGATCCCGTTCCAGCGTCTGGGGCTATCGGCGGGCGGGCCCGTGGCGACGGCCCTGCTGGGCTGCGGCCTGCTGCTGGTGGTGCGCGCTTACCGGCGGCATCGGCTGCGAGGAAAGCTGGGGCCGCTGGATCTGGCCCTATTCTTGATCGCGGCCCTGTTCACGCTGCGGGAGCTGTATGACACGGCCTCCTGGCCGGCGGGCCCGAACGACGCGCTGGGGCCGTACAAAGCGCTGAACCTAGTCACCGATCCCCTGCTGACCCTCTCGCTGTACGTAGCCCTGGTGCTGCGGCGCTCGGCCGAGCAAATGGCGGGGGGCCTCATCTCCCGATGCTGGGGGGCGTACAGCGCGGGCATGTTCGCCACGGTGTGCGGCAACCTGGGGCTGTGGGCCATGAACTACCGGCATCTGCCTTGGCCGACGCACACCTTCGTGTCGCTGGTGTGGTACCTGCCCGGCCTGGCGTACGCGCTGGGCGCGGCTTACCAGGTGGCCGCCATCCGGCGGGCGCAGCGGGCCTTGGACGAGCTGTCGCCGGGGCAGACCTGCGCGGCCTGAGACTCAGGAGCCCCCCGGCGGCTCCTCCCGCCGGTACTTGCAGCCTCGCTGGGGGCACTGGACGCGGACGCCGGAGCGGCTCCATCTCTCGATGAGGTAGGCGCTGCCACACTCGGGGCAGGTCTCCGCCAGCGGCTTGGCCCAGGAGACGAACTCGCACTCCGGATAGCGGTTGCAGCCGTAGAAGGTGCGGCCGCGGCGCGAGCGGCGTTCCACGATGTCCCCCTGCCCGCAGGCCGGGCACTTCACGCCGACGGTCTTCTGCTTGACGTACTTGCAGGCCGGGTAGTTGCTGCACGCGGTGAACTCGCCGAAGCGGCCGTGCTTGAGCGCCAGCGGGCTGCCGCACTGCGGGC
>CAZIRH010000030.1:0-20924 GCA_964541065.1 uncultured Solibacteraceae bacterium | reverse complement strand
CCATGGCCCAGCCGGAAATCGCGCCAGTCCCTGAGCCGCTTGAGCGGCGTCAGCACCGAGACCTCCAGGGCCACGGGCCCCTCTTTGGCTTCCAGCGGCTTGAAGCGCGGATCTTCGGAAGCCGCGGCTAGCGTGCGATCGGCGATGGCCTCCCACAGCGGCCGTGCCGGAAAGACCGCTCCCACGCAGCCGCGCAGGCGGCCGCTCTTCTTCACGGTGACGAACACCCCGGAGTGCTGCTCGAGGTCGGCGTTGCGCTGCTCCACCGGCACGGGTACGCGCAGTTTCCTGCCGGCGACGTACTCGTCCAGCGTCCGGCGCGCGCTGGCCAGCAGTCTCTTCTGATCCGCCGCTCCCAGCGCAAAGGCGGATTCCGGGTAGAAGGCCAGCGCGGCGTAGCCCACGCTCTGCGAGTAGTCGCCGGTCAGTTGACCGGAGGCCAGATAGTCGAGCGGGCTCAGGTAGACCTCTTCCTTCAACTGCGCCAGCGCCGTCATCAACAGGCGGATAGGCCCCCAGCCGCACGTGGTGTCTTGGGTGGCCGCCAGCAAGCGCTCGAACTCCCCCGCGTCCAGCGTGCTGACGGCGTCCACGAGCTCCAGCGTCCGGACCAGCAGGCGCTTGGGGAGAAGATCGTCCTTGGGGAAGGGAGTGTAGCCGTACGCTTCGCCGTAGTGGGTCAGGTCGGAGGAAGCCACCACCACGTCGCCCTGCCTGAGGCGCGCCGCCAGCTTGCGCGCCGCCGCCGCCAGCTCCTGTTCACTCAGCGCACCCACGTACAGCGGGACCACCGTCGCCTGGGGCGCCACGCGCGCCAGAAACGGAAGCTGGTTCTCCACCGAATGGTCGCAGAGTTGAGCCTCGGGAGCCAGGGGGAACTTCAGCTCGCTCAGGACCGCGCGATTGACCTTCACCTCGCCCACCGGCGTCGCATAGGCTGGCAGGTCCGGCGCCGTGATCCCTTTCAGCGGGTGGCGGTGGCTGAAACCCAGCACGATCACGTTCTTGGGCTGACCCAGGCGCCGGTACGCGGAGGCGCCGACCATGCCGCAGTATGACAGGCCAGCGTGCGGCACGATCAGCCCCAGCAGCTTCTTCCGCGGCGGAGTCGAACCGGTGCGCTTTTCCGCCGCGGCGAAGGCCTGGTCCAGCAGCTTGGCCAGTTCGTCGCGCTCGGCGGGGAACCAGCCGGGCGAGGCCGGCACCTGGTGGATCTGCGCCGCGGCCGCCCAGGCCGCGACGAGGAAAACCGCCGTGGCTTTGCGCATCCCAGGACTCGGGGCCGGGAAGGCCCGAAAGAACCCATGATGCCACGAAGCCGGTCGCGGTGCCACCGCCGCCGCGGAAGTCACTGCGCTATCTCGGCCTCGGGCGCAGCCATGCGGTCGATCCGCGCCAGGGCCAGAGAGGCGTTGCGCTGGACCTGCGCGTCGCGGTCGTTCTCCAGCCTGTGCAGGGCCTCCAGGAAAGAAGGACCTTGCGTCTGACCCATGACCCAGGCGGCGGTGGCGCGGAACCGAGAGGAGGAATGCTCGGACATCCGCAGCAGGCCTTCCACCGCGGGCTCCTCCCCCAAGCGGTAGAGCGCCAGCAGAGCGTTACCGGCCACCCGATTGTTGGAGTCCTTGGCCAACTGCCATAGCGCCTTGCGGGTGTCCCTCGAGTCCACACCCCAGACGGCTTCGACCGCGTTGGCGCGCACCCGCGCATCCGGCTCCCCGAGCGCCCAGGTTACATCCCGCGTGCCCCGGCCCAGCAGCAGGGCCGCCTTCGAGCGGATGGCCGGATCCGGGATACGCAGAAGCTGCACCAGTATGGATGCCAGCCGGTTGCTGGTGGAGGTCCGCTCCAAAATGTTCAGAATCCTGCGGGCGGCCGGCGCAGCCCGCTCCGCCGACTCGACGCGCAGACGGTTCAAGGTCCAGCGCGCCAGCTTGGTGTCCAGAAGGGGGTCGATCCGGGAAGCGATCGTGACGAAGTCCACCGCTTCCGCAAAGCTGAACTCGGCGTCGTTGGCCAGCGCTTGCGGAAGAAGGTCGTTTTCCACCAGCAGGTTCAGCAGGTAGGCGTGACCCGGCGTCCGCGAGCCCCCTTTCAAGAGCTCCAGGGCCTTCGCGTAGAACTGATTGCGGTCGCGCGCCAGCAGTTCGCCCAGCGCCTTGCCGGAGGAGACCGGGCTGGCGCCGAAGCTTTCCACCAGACATTGCAGCGAAGGCGGAATAGACGTCACGCCGTAAGCGTTATCGTCGCCGATCTGGAAAACTTTATGGCCCCGGGGGCCGGGACTACCTCCAGAATTGAAACCACTTGCGGGCAGGAAGCGGCTCGGGCTCCGGCTCGAACTCCAGGAGCTGGCCTTCCAGCACCGCTTGGGGGTTGGCGACCAGCAGCCGCTCGGCGCGCGCCTCGCCGAATCGCTTGGCGATCTGTTGGTAGGCCAGGTCCAGCCGGGGCGTGCGGTCCTCGGGATCGTGGGCGTCGCTGGCCACGAACTGGCACAGGCCGCGGCGGATGAGTTCCCAGCCGAAGGCCCGCGCCTCCCGGCCGAAACGTCCCAGCAGCGACTGTGCGGTCACCTGAAGGCAGCACCCGCCGGCCACCCAGCCTTCCAGTTGTGGCACCCGCTTGTGTAGCAGCCAGTTCCGCTCCGGGTGGGTGATAACCGGGATGATCGCGGCTTCCCGCATCCGCAGGAAGACCTCGTCGGTGGACTTGGCGATCAGCAGATCGGAGAACTCCACCAGCAGGTAGTTCCGGCGATTGATGGTGTAAGTGGCCGGGTTCGTCAGCGCGTCCTGGATGTTGTCGTAGGTGAGATGGAAATCGCAGCCGCGGTAGATGCGCGGGACGGGGCCGCACGCCGCGGCCAGCTCGGCGATCTTCTGATCCACGACCTCGGAATCGAAGCGGAAGTCCAGGCTGGCATGCGGGGTGGCAGCGATACCGGTGGTTCCGGTTTCGGCCGCTATCCGGACCATGGCCACGCACTCCTCCAGGGTGGCCGGCCCGTCATCCAGTCCCGGGAGGATGTGGCTGTGCAGGTCGATCATCGAGCTGCACCCCACCGCCCTGCGTCAGATGAACATCTCTTCGTCGTGGGTGGCGCGCTCCACGGTGGTGCGGCGCCCGCCGAACAGGGCGGCCAGCGCCGCGTGGATGCCCAACGTCAGCCCGTTGAGCTGCCTGAGCGGTTGCAGGACGCCCCGGTGCAGCAGCGCAACGGTTTCCTGGAACCGGCCGATGGTGTCGTCCAGAACCATCTCGACGCGGTCCATCTGGGCCCGCGCGCGGGCGGTGGCTTCATCCAGGAACTCGTCAGCCCGCACAAGCTGCTTGCGGCTGAGCTCGAGGACCTCGCTGGCCCGCGTGGTCACGTCCCGCACCCGCCCGCGAACTTCCTCGAGCACCTCCCGGGTTTGTTCGGCCAGCGGCTCCATCTTGGCCACCAGTGGCGCGATCTGCCTCTTCATAGCCCGGGAGGCCAGGTACATGGCCAGCAGGAGAATCGTTTGCACGACGATGGCCACGGCGGCCACCACCACCGCGGCCGTAATGGTGTAAGTCTGAAGATCGCTCATGGACTGTACATGTGAAGGCCCGGGCCGGCGCTAGGTTTCCGGAGTGGGCTCGTCGCCGCCCACCACGGCCTCGCGGTAGGCCTGCCGGCCCGCCTCGATCGCGGCGCTCAGGTGCTCCTTGTGCCGGCTCAGAGTGGACTTGCCGCGCTCGATCGCCTCCCCGGCCGAATCCCGCACTTCCTCGGCGCGCCGCTTCAGGTAGTCCTTCCCCTCGCCGGCCTTGGAGCGAATGTATTCCCGGGTCTCTTCGCCCGATTTGGGCGCAAACAACACGCCCATGGCCAGCCCGAGACCGAAGCCAAACGCAAAGTACGCGAACTTGTTCTCTTCCGCCATCTTGCAGCCTCCCTGGTTTGATACCGCTTGCCTACTCTACTACTATACTATTTCGAAGTGAAAGGGTGGAGAATCCAGGTGTACTGTGGAGCAGAATCGTAGGACAACGCCCGGGCGGGGCCCTCGCAAGCTGGCCGCAGAGGCGCTGTGGGAGTGCGCCCTGCGCGCCCTGGGTGCCCGTGCCCACTCGGTGGCGGAACTCCGCCAGAAGCTGCTGGACCGCGCCCAGCGCCCCGAGGACGTCGCGGGCGTGCTGGCGCGCCTCAAACAGCACGGCTACCTGGACGACCGGCGGTTCGCCGCGGACTACTCCGCGGCCCGCCTGGAGAACCAGGGCTTCGGCCAGCATCGCGTGCTGCGGGACCTCCGCCGGCGCCGCGTGGCGCCCAAGCTGGCCGAGCAAGCCGTCCAGGCGGTCTACCGCGACACCGACGAGGTCCCCCTGATCGAGCAGTATCTGCGCCGCAAGTACCGCCACACCCCGCTGGAAACCTTCCTGGCCGAGCCCAAAAACCTGGCCGCGGCTTACCGCAGACTGCGCCACGCCGGTTTCAGTCCGGGGAACATTCTGCGGGTGCTGGAGCGCTTCGCGGGCGACACCGGCTGGCTGGCGGACGCCGCCGAAGAGCCCGCCGAACCGGAGGCCTGAGGCTGCCCTACTGCACCACCGCGGCGGGGTTCACCAACTCGCCGATCTCGGCGTTGGCGATGGTCACCACGTCCCCGGGCGCCAGGGCGCAGTCGTCGCCGATCATGATGCCGGTGCCCGTCAGCAGTACCGAGGCGGCCGGCACCGGGTTGGCGCGCAGCAAATAGCCCACCACCTCCTCCAGCCTGCGCTGGAGATGAACGGTGGAGACGGCCGCCGAGAACCGCTCTTCGGCGCCGCGGCGGATGGTGCAGGCGATGGTCAGCCCGTAGGGATCCGCCAGCTCGTCGGCGGTCACGATCACGGGGCCCAAGGCGCAAGAGGCGGTGTAGATCTTCGATTGCGGCCGGTACAGGGGGTTGATCCGCTCGATGTCCCGGGCCGAGACGTCATTGGCCAGGGTATAGCCCACGATCCGGCCTCTGCGGCCCAGCACCAGCGCCAGCTCCGGCTCCGGCAGCGTGCAGTTCGAGTCGAACCGGATCCCGATGGGCTGGCCCGGCCCCACGCACACGCGCGCCGTGCCCTTGAACAGCAGGTCGGGCCGCGCCTCCTGGCACGCCTGCCGGTAGATGCTGCCCTCGATGTCGTGCCACTGGCAGCGGAAGCCGGCCGCGGCATCGTAGGTGCAGCCGCAGGCCCAGACCTCGACCGGATGGATGGGTATCACCGGCGCGGCCTCCACCGGATGGTGGCTGGCCATCTGCGCCGCCAGCTCGGTCAGCGGCACCCCCTCCGTCTCCGCCTTGCGGATCAGGTCCACGGCGGTGTAGCCGGGAACCGGCCGCGCCAGGCCGCCTTCGAACACCGCGACCGTGACTTTGTTTTCGAATTTGATTTGTCCGAAACGCATCCGAAACTCAGTACTTCAGTTGTACCGTGCTGCGACAGTCTGCCGACTCCGCGGCGGCCGCCCCCTCAGCGCTGCCCCGGAAAGCTCACCTTCGGCGTGGTACGCGCGGCCGGCTCGGTGCGGAAGTAGGCGTCGTTGCGCTGGAAATCGAACAGGGCGGCCGCGATGTTGTTGGGAAACAGTTGGATGTTGGTGTTGTAGGCCTGCACCGTCTCGTTGTACTTTCGCCGCTCCACCGCGATGCGGTTTTCCGTTCCGGCCAGCTCGTCCTGGAGCCGGAGGAAGTTCTCGTTGGACCTCAGGTTGGGGTAGTTCTCCACCACGACCAGCAGCCGGCCCAGGGCCGTGTCCAGCCGGGCGTTGGTCTCCATCCGCTCCTGCGGCGTGCGCGCGCCGATCAGAGCCGCCCGCGCGCTGGCCACCGACTCGATGACGCTCTTCTCCTGCGCCGCGAAGCCCTTCACGGTCTCGACCAGGTTGGGGATCAGGTCGGCGCGCCGCTGAAGCGCCACGTCCACCTGCGACCAGGCGGCGGCGATGGCCTCCCGTCCGACCACCAGCTCGTTGCGCACGCTGACCAGCTTCCCGCCCACCACCAGGCCCAGCACCACCACCACGGCCAACACGATAACCGCGACTTTCATAGGTACCTCATTTCTCCAAACGGTCCACCGCCGCAATGACCGCCTCAACCGACTGAAGGCAGCCGGCCAACAGCGGCCCCGGATCCAGCTCCCGCGGCTTCACCTTGCCTTCCCGCAGATCCAAAAGCCGCTCGAAGGGGGCCGGATCGATCGAGAACTTCTCCTCGGCCAGCCGGATGACGGCACGCTTCTCGAAGGGGGCCTGGTGGCCGGCCAGCCGCAGGGCGTGCCGGAACAGGACCGCGAAAGTGGAGACCGAATCCGCCAGCAGGCCCCGCAGCAGATCCTTGTCCGAAAGCACGCCCGCCGCCTTCTGGCGCAGGCGCAGCAGCTTGGCGCGCAGGTCGTGCTCGACCATGGCGCGGTAGAAGCGCTCCTCGATGACCATTCCGGCCGCCACGTCCTCACCGTACAGCAGCCGGCGCCGTTCCTGGATGTCATGAAACTCGATGGGGAAGCAGTCCGTGGCGGTCTCGACCTCGCTCCGGCTCAGCAGCAGCGGCGCGGGATTCCCCTGCTGGCGCCACCAGCGAAAAACCGCGCCCGCCTCCGCCAGCTCGCGCGGCGTGATCTCGCGCAGCACGCAGAGCACGTTCAGGTCCGAGTACCCGCGGTGATGATCGCCCGCGGCCGCCGAGCCATACAGGATCACCGCAACGAGCCGGTCCTGGTAGGCATTCTTCAACCGCTCGACCAGTTGCGAGAGCACGCGTTCCATGGCTCCCTCCACCTCACCAACTGCTGGAGGCGCCGCCTCCGCCCGAATCGCCCCCGCCGAAGCCGCCGAAGCTGTCGCCGGAGTCGTAGCTTCCGAAGCCGCCTCCGCCGTGGGAGCCTCCCCAGGCGCGGCCCACCATGCCGCTCATCAGCAGGGCGGGCAGCCAGCCGCCGTAGTAGCGGCGGGCCCTACGGTAGCTGGAGGCGCCGGACAGCACGGCGAAGAGCAGGATCCCCCCCACGAAGGCCAGTATGGGAATGGGCGAGCCGCTCCAGCCCGACCGCCGGCGCCTGGCGGGCTGCTCCAGCTTCGCGCCCTTGGCCTGGGCGATGCGCGCGCCCAGCTCGTGCGCCGCCTCCAGCAGCGCCTCGCCGTACCGCCCTTCCCGCAGGGCCGGGCGCATCGAGCGCAGCACGCTGCCGGCGTAGCCGTCCGGGATGATCGGTTCGAGGCCATAGCCCACTTCGAGGCGGAAGCGCCGCTCGCCGGGCACCAGCAGCACCAGCAAGCCCTCGTTGCGCCCCTTCTGACCGATGCCCCACTTGCGGAACAGGTCATTGGCCACTTCCTCGAGGGGCTCGCCGGCCAGCCCCGGCAAGGTCACCACCGCCAGTTGCGCGCCGGTCGCCTCCTCGAGGCGCTTGGCGTAGCGCTCCAACTTTTCCCGGCTGCCCGCGTCCAGCACCCGCGCGAAATCGCTGACGTAGCCCTCCGGCTTGAGGCCCGCGAAGTCATAGGCCAGTCCCTCCAGACTGGCCAACGCCAGGCACACACTCAGCCGGAGCAGCGTTTTCACGGGTTTCATCCCACAGTGTACTACCGCGCGGAGCGGCGGTGTGGCGCGCGGCGGTCAGCACGCCAGGTCTTCCCGGCTGATGCGGAAGCCGTCCAGCTTCCCCAGGGCCGTCAGGGCGATCTGGCTCGGCTCGAAGAAGCTCTGCGCCACGCGCTGCACGTCGGCGGCGCTCACCCGCTCGGTGTTCTCGATCAGCTCGTCCAGGGTGAAGAACCGCCCGAAATACAGCTCTTGCCGCGCCAGGTTGGCCATGCGGCTGGAGGTGGATTCCAGGCTCAGCATCAGCGAGCCCTTCATGTAGTCCTTCGCCCGGCGCAGTTCCTCTTCCGCCACGGGCTTTTCCTTCAGCTCGCGGAACTCGCCCAGGATCAGGTCCAGCACCTTGCGCGCCCGCTCCAGTGACGTGCCGGCGTACACCGAAAGGCACCCGGTGTCCCGGTAGGGACTCAGCTCCGAGAAGATGGCGTAGGCCAGGCCCTGCCGCTCGCGGATGTTCTGGAACAGCCGGGAACTGACGCCCCCGCCCAGCACGTTGTTGAGCACGTAGCAGGCGAAGCGGTCCTGGTGGGGCAGCGGATAGGAGGGCACGCCCAGGCACAGGTGGACCTGCTCGAGCTCCTTCTTCTGCCGCATCGAGATCAGGGCGTGCGTGCTGGGCGCCGCATCGCGCGTCACCACGCCGTTGGGCGGCAGCGCCCCGAAATGCTCCCGCGCCAGATCCACCAGGCGAGTGTGGGTCAGGTGTCCGGCGCCGGTGATCGTCAGGTTCGAGGGCAGGTAGTGGCTGCGGTAGTGCCGTTCGATCATCTCCCGGCTCAACTGCCGCACCGTTTCCTTCGTCCCCAGAATCGGCTTGCCCAGGGCATGGCCCCGCCAGAAGTTGGCGGAGAAGATCTCGTGGACCAGGTACTCCGGGTTGTCCGACTCCATCTTGATCTCCTCCAGGACCACGCTCTTTTCCTTCTCGATGTCCTGTTCCCGGAAGAGCGGATGGAGCACCAGGTCGGCGAGCACATCGAAGGCCGTGGCCAGATGCTCATCCATCACCTTGGCGGTGAACCCGGCCAATTCCTTGGCGGTGAACGCGTCCAGGTTGCCCCCGATGGAATCCACCGAGCGTGCGATGTCCTCGGCCGAGCGCCGGGCGGTGCCCTGGAAGAGCATGTGCTCGATGAAGTGGGAGACGCCGTTCACCTCGGGGCGTTCAGCGCGCGAGCCCGTCCCCACCCACAGCCCCACGGCCACCGAACGCACGTGGGGCATGGCTTCCGTGATGACGCGGACGCCGTTGGGCAACACCGTCCTGTGGACTCTGCCACTGCCCCAACTCGAGCGGGACATATCCCGATCCCGGCAGCCTCTGCTTAGATTCTCCCACCTTCGGGAGGGGGGCCGCCACCATCCGCGCTCGCGGTGGTTTATGATTCTGGAGGGCCCGGAAGCCAGAGGGAGATGTTGCTTTCCAACTACCTGCATTACGGCAACGCGCTGGAGCGCTGGCACCTTGGCGGGGTTGCGGAACACCATGGGCTGCACTCCAAGCGCGCGCTGCTCGAGGAACTGGGGCGCTCGGGCGGCGACACCCGTCACCTCGCCCAAATCATCCGGAGTTATGGGCCACTGCGCGCCCGGACCGTCGATGTAGACCAGCTCCGGGCGGACTTCGCCGCCACCGTGGGCCTGCGGGCCCGGTTCCGTGCGCTGGACTGCCGCGGGTTTTCCTACAGGATCGACCGCGAGATCACGCTTACGGGGCCGCATTCGCGCGTGGCACTGCCTCTCCGAGGGGAGATCAACCTGCGGTGGGCCCTGATGTCCGGCGAAGATCTCTTCTATCCCCCCAAGGTGCGCCAATACCTGCGGCGGTTCACTCTCAGCCACTACTCCCGGAACGGCTTCCCGGCGATTGCCTTTGCCTTGGGAATCCAGGGGCGCGGCGCGTGGTACGTTCTCGCCCTGCAATCGGATCTGGCGGTCGGGACGCCGGCGTACATTCGAGACCACTTCCGAGGCTGGCGGAAGGTTCTTTTCGCCAACCTGCTGAGCGCGGCGGCCGGCGACGCCGACACGGTCTATCTGTGTACGGCCCAGGACACGCTGCGGGCCTGCCACCCCGGGTACTGCGCGCCTGCGGCGGTCCCGCCCGCCTGGGAACGCATCTACGATCGAACCGCGGCCGACTTCCACATGCGGCTCGTGCGTTTGAGGGGGCTCCTCAACATCCAGCTCTTCAGCCGCCAGAGGGCCGTCTACGCCAACCGCCTATACGAGCTGCGCCTGACCCCGGACCGGTATGACGCACCCGGCCCGGAGTGTCCCCGAGTCTTTTCCCGGTCATCGCAGGAGGAATCGACATGTATCGGAATCCCGTGATCGTCCACATTTCGGATCTGCACTTCGGCCTGGGCAACCACAATGCAGAGGCCAGCCAGGCGCTGGCGGCGGCCATCGTTGACACGTTTCCCCTGCCGGACTTCCTGGTGGCGACGGGCGACCTGACGCAGTGGGGAACGCCGGAGGAGATGGCGCAGGCGCGCCAATACCTGTTGAGTCTGCTGAACGAGTTGTGGCGCCGGCGCGGTCATGCGGCCCGGTGCATGGTGGTTCCAGGCAACCATGACTTGCTGCTGACGGCGTGGAAGGCGGTGTTCTGGTGGAGGCGTCTGAAGGCCTGGAACCAGGTGTTCGGTACCTGGGGATTCGTGGGCGACGCCGTGCCCCCAGGCGAGGCGGAAGCCGTCGAGCCCGCCACGCTGGAGGCGTACTACGCGGAACAGGAGTCCAGGCGGGCCGGCGCGCACGGCGACCGAGCGCAGATCCAGGAGACGGCGCGGCGGCGCGCGGGGGAGGCGCTGCGCGCCTGCGAGTATTTTCCCAGGTTCCAGACGGCCTTCGTCAAGCTCAACAGCAACGCGAAGAAGATCTGGGGGCTCTGGGGCGTCGCCAAGGGATACGCGGGAAAGGAGCAGCTCTCCAGCATCGAGAGCGTGCTCAAGGACCACGCCGAGGCGTTTCCGAGCAGCGCCGAGAAGAGCGGATTTCAGGAAGCTCGCCTGATCGCCGCGGTGCATCATCACGTGACCCATTTGCGCAGCTCGCTGTACGAGGAGCACATGCTCATGCGCGACGCCGGAGACGTCTGGCAGCGGCTCTCGCAGGCCGGCTGCGAGCTGATTCTCCACGGCCACCGGCATCGCGCCGCGCAGTTGAAGCTCTCCTTTTGGGACTCGACAGGCCAGGAGCACGGCACCGGTGTGCTGGCCGCCGGGGCGGCGACGGCCCGGGACACCGATGACGGCTCGAACAGTTGCTACCGGATCTACGTCGGTCACATGCATACCGCCGTCTGGCGCCCGCGCTTCGAGGACGGCAGATTCACCCCGCCGGAGACCTCCCCGATGATCACCCTGGCGCGGCCGTTCGAGCTGGCGCTGGACCCCGGCCTGGAGGGCGGGCCGCAGCTCAACCTGCAAGCGCTGAGGGATTCCCTGGTGACCGAGGAGAGCATTCCAGACCTCCACCACCGCTACGACGCGATCACTTTCACGGGCGTCATCGACGACGAGCGCAACTATCACGGCTGCTACGTTCTGGAAGGGACCAACGTGTCGGGGCAGCCCAGCACGCACCTGCACTTTTCGCTCACCGCGGTCGGTTCGCATCGTTTCGAAGACTTCGGTCTCCAGGCGACCGACCTGGAGCGGGGACAGCCGCTCGCGGGCATCGAAGTCACCAAGGACCGCCCGATCACCGCCTTTCCCATTCGCATTCCCTTCCTCAGTCCGCTGGACCACGGCCAGCGTTTGCGCATTCGCGTCTGCTTCCGGCTGCCGCAGGTCATGCTGGACCAGAACGACTACGACATGGTGAACCTGGTGAGGTTTCGCCGGGGAGTGCGGAGGATCGTCCATCGGTTGCTCTCGACCCGGAGAATCAGCGAACCGGCCTACCTGGCGGTCCGAGGCCAGAAGGTGGTCGATATGAGGCTGCACCTGGAACCGCTCGACGAGGAGTTCGCGAACCTGGTGCCCGGCGGGCCGGCGGGCCGGCGGGCGAGCGGCTACCAGGTAGCGGTCGATGAGCCCGAGGCCATCAGCTACCTGTTCTACTACCGGAGACTGCTGTGACCGGGTGCTCTCCGGCGGACGCCGGGCGGTGGGCGCAGTTCAGCGAAGCCTACGAGCAGAAGGTGATCTCGTTCACTTCCTTCCAGAGGATGCGGGGGCTCTTGCTGCGCGAGATGGCGCCGGGCGTTTCGGTGGACCTGGGCTGCGGCCCGCTCGGCTTGCTGGCGTGCGACCTGTGCCGCGCGGGGCAGGCGCGGGTGGTGGCGTGCGATTTCTCCCTCGAGATGATCGCCGCGTCGCGGCGCACATTCCAGGCGGCCAACCTGGACTACGTCGTGGCGGACAACCGTGAGCTGCCCCTGGCGGCGGGGGTCGCCGACACGGGGTTCTCGGTGAACTCGTTTCTGCCCGAGACCAGAGCGGACGTGGAGTCGATGTTTGCGGAAACGGCGCGCATCCTGCGGCCAGGAGGTCGCCTGGTGGCCGTGCTTCCGGCCTTCGAGATGTCGCTCGTGGCCAGGGACGTCTGGGGGATGCGGGTCGAGGTTGATGTCGAGGGCCACCGGGAGTTTGACACCTCCGGCTGGCAATGCTTCTACACGGAAGCGGACATCGCCGGCTTGGCGGCGCGTCACCAGTTCAGCCGCTATCGTCTCACTCGCGTCCTGTTTGCGGAGCCCGACGAGATCGCTCACGTGCGAGCGGTTTATGCCGGGCAGTTGGAGGGCGTAGCGCCGAGCAGGCTGGAGGAGTTTCCGCTCTTCGAGCATCTGCTCGTGGCCGAGAGGTAGCCAGGTGACGCCCCTGCTGGGCCTGGACGTTCAAGAGATCAGAGAGGCCATCGGACGCGCGGAGCCCGCCTTCCGCGCCCGGCAGGTCTATCGCGCCATCTACCGCGAGCGCGTAGCCGACCTCGCATCCGTCTCCACACTGCCGCTTCCGCTGCGCCGCCGCCTGGCGGGGCGCTGGGAAGTCGGCTGGCCCGCTCTCGAGCGCCGCTTCGATTCCGCCGATGGCACGCGCCGCTACCTGCTGCGGCTGGCCGACGGCAGGACCGTGGAAACCGTGCTCATGCCGGAGGCTGCCCGGCAGACCATCTGCATCTCGACCCAGGTGGGCTGTCCGGTCGGCTGCAAGTTCTGCATGACCGCTCTGCTCGGCCTGGAGCGCAACCTCACGGCCGGTGAGATCGTGGGGCAAGTGCTGTATGTGGCGCGCGCCAACCGGAGCATCGGGGACTGGCTGGGGTGTCCCCCCGTGGACACCCCAGCCAGTCCCCGATTCTCACGCATCAACATCGTCATGATGGGGCAGGGCGAACCGTTGCTCAACCTGCCCAACGTCCTCAAGGCAACCCGGCTGCTCACCGACCCGGAGGGCGTGGGCATTTCGGTGCGGCGCATCACCCTCTCGACGGTGGGCCTCGTGCCTGAGCTCGAGGACTTGGGCCGTGCGGAGGTCCGCCCCAAGCTGGCCGTGTCGCTGAACGCCTCGACCGACGAGGTCCGCCGGCGCCTGATCCCGCTGGCCCGGCGGTACCCGCTGGGCGACTTGCTCGCAGCCTGCCGGCGCTACCCCTTGCGCCCCTGGGAGCGCCTGACCTTCGAGTACGTGCTCATCAAGGGCGTCAACGACAGCGACGCCGATGCTCGCCGGCTGGTCCGGCTGCTCGCCAACCTGAAGTGTAAGGTGAACCTGATCCCGCTGAACCCCGGCCGGGAGATCCCTTTCCAGCCCCCGGAGCGCGAGCGTGTGCTGGCCTTTCAGGCTATCGTCCGGCGCGGCATCCCCTGCTTCGTTCGCCAGGCGCGCGGGCAGGACGTGTTCGCCGCCTGCGGCCAGCTCAGCAGGCAGGGCCAGATCAACGAGCCGGCTTCGGTCGCGGCGTGGCGTCGCCCGGGATCAGCCCCAGGACCCACTTGATCTGCTCGACGACCATCTTCTGGATCTCGGGGCGGTCCCAGACCTCGTTGGGGTGGCCCAAGCCGTTGTACAGGACGCGGCCCTTCCCGTAGCTACGCGCCCAGATCACGGCGAAGTCCTTGTCGGTGCGGTGCACGCGGGGGTTCTTCAGGTCCACCTTGTCGGCGTCCAGCGTCAACAGCACGCGCACCCGCTCGCGCGAGAAGTCCTTCGCCTGGTAGATCTCGTCGCGCAGGGTGAAGGCGCGCGGCAGGTGTTGCATGCCGGGGAAGGCGGGGTCCTCGACCACCAGCGGCGCCTCGAAGATGTTCCAGGGGTGCTGATCGAACCAGCCCCCGATCATCTCCCCGTATGCGGGCCAATCATAGAACGTGTCCGTAGCGGCGTGGATGCCCAGGAAGCCCTTGCCGTCGTCCTTGATGAAGGCCAGCAGATCGGCCTTCTGCGATTCGTCCATGTCCAGCGAGCCGGTGGTGTAGAAGATCACCGCGTCGAAGAAGCCCAGATTCTTCTGGTTGCCGCCCTTGACGGGTTGCTTGGTGATCCACTGGCAGTCGGTCTTGAGCCACGTGTCCCAGACGCCCGTCTCCTGGCCGAGCTTCCAGATGGTGCCCATGGCGTGGGAGGTCGAATCGTGGTGGAACCCCTTGGTCTGCCCGATGAACAGGATCTTCTTCTTGGGTTGCTGCGCGGCGAGCGGGGCGCACAGGGCCACGGCCAGCAGCGCCGCCAAACCAGTCTTACGCATCGCAATTCCTCCGACTGGCATCTTCTCATCGCCGGGTTCGGCAAAGCAAGTGGGCGCGTCCGCCATCCGCCGACAAAGATGAGAGAGAATGCCTCTCTGGGGTGTTCGCCTCGCGCTATGCCCACGACTGACGGGTTCGCCAGCCGCTGGTTCTGGCCCTGCACCATCGCGTTGCTGGCGGTCATGGGCACCGCCCAGGTAACCTCTGCCCTCCAGGAGAACAACACCTGGGACGAGGCGATCGACCTCTCGGCCGGCTACGCCCATCTCAAGACCGGCGATTTCCGCATGACCCCCGAGCACGGGGCGCTGGGGAAGCTGTTGACCGCCTTGCCCCTGCTGTGGTTCGACCCGGCTCTGCCCGCGGAATACCCGGGCTGGGGCGCGCCTGGGGCCATCAACTATGGCAGCCGGTTCCTGTACGCCAACCGTGTTCCCGCGGACACCCTGCTGACGGCCGGCCGGAGCGTGACTATCCTGCTCACCTTGCTGCTCGGGCTGGCGGTGGCGGTGTGGACCAGGCGCCACTTCGGCGCCCCGGCGGCGCTGTTCGCCCTGTTCCTGTTCTCGTTCGACCCCAACCTCATCGCGCACGGGCGGTACGTCACGACGGACTTGATCACCGCGCTCACCTTCTTTCTGTCCTGCGTGAGCTGGGCGGCATACCTGGAGAGCCGCCGGGTACGCGACCTGGTGTTGGCCGGCCTCGCGCTCGGCCTGGCAGTGACCAGCAAGTTCTCGATGCTGATCCTGGTGGTGCTGTTGCCGGCCCTCTACCTGGTCCGCTGGTGGCAGGATCCCAAGCGGCTCTCGCTGGCGCGCGGCGCCGTGTCGTTGGCGGCAGCGCTGGCCATCGCCGCCGCGGTGGTGCTGGCCCTGTACCGCATGCCGCCGGGGCCGCATTCTCTCGATGAGCTGGTGGGCGACGCCACGCAGGTTGAGAAGCTCATACGCGTCGCGGTGAAGCGTCTGGGTGTCCCGCTGCATCCCTTTCTTGTCGGCCTCGGCCGGGCGGCTCGGCGTTTCGCTGCTGGAGACGTGGCCTACCTGCTGGGACAGATCTCCGACAAGGGCTGGTGGTACTACTTCCCGGTCGTGTTTGCGGTGAAGACGCCCGCGGCCGTGCTGGCCCTGTGTGCAGTGTGCGCCGGGCTGGCCGCGTCCCTGGTGCGCAGAATCCGGGAGCTGCGCCGCTTGCCGTTCGTCTGGTTCGTTCTCACCGTGCCACCAGCCTGCTATTTCGCGGCCTGCATGACGAGCCGGCTCAACCTGGGGGTGCGGTTCATCCTGCCGGTCTATCCGTTCTTGTTCGTTTTGCTCGCGGGCGTGCTGTTCCGTGTGGGCCGGGAGAGGCTCAAGCGATGGTTCCCGGCAGTGATTGCCCTCGCGCTGGTTGGCTTGACCGCGGAATCGTGGGCGATCCACCCGCACTACCTGGCCTTTTTCAACGCGGCGGTGGGAGGTCCCAAAGCCGGCCCGCGCTACCTGCTCGACTCCAACATCGACTGGGGCCAGGACGTCAAGAAGCTGAAGGCCTACATGGTAGCGCACCACATCCCGCGGGTGTGCTGGGTCTATTTCGGGACGGCAGACGCCACCTACTACGGAGTCGAGTTCGAGGGCCTGCCTCTCACTGCGGAACTGGAGCAGCGCCGCAACCTGGACTGCGTGGCAGCGGCCAGCGTCACGCCCCTCTACGGGCTGCACTCGGATCCGGAGGCTTACCGCTGGCTGCGCGAGATGAATCCCAGGGCGCGCATCGGCTACTCGATCTATCTCTACGACCTCCGCCAGCCGCGGCCCCGCCCCGACTAGCCCCCAGTCCGCCCCGGGCTCCCGCGGGGGCTGCGCTATAATCGGATTGCCAGTCGAGACCTTGAGCAGGGAGGCGAATGAGCAAAGAGGACAGTATTGAAGTTACTGGAGTGGTCGTGGAGAAGTTTCCCAGTGGCCTGTTCAGCGTGCAATTGGATGAGGACCGCAAGGTACTGGCCCACCTGGCCGGCCGGTTGCGCCGCAACCGCATCCGCGTCCTGGCCGGGGACCGGGTCACCCTGGAGCTCTCCCCTTACGATCTCACCAAAGGTCGCATTACGTACCGTCACAAGTAGCGGCGGCTTTCAGCATGGGGCATAGGCAGGGCCGCCCGCGGGGCGACACACAGGCCCCATTGTCGTGAACCCGCCCGTGCACAAGATTCTGGTCATCCTCGGAACCCGCCCGGAAGCCATCAAGCTCAGCCCGGTGATTCTCGAGCTGCGCGCGCGCCCTGAGTTTCAGGTGCAGGTTTGCGCCACCGCCCAGCATCGGGAACTGCTGGACCAGGTGTTGGACGCCTTCGGCATCGTGCCCGGCCACGACCTGAACCTGATGCGGCCGGACCAGACGCTGGCGCAGTCCACCTCCCGGATCCTGGCGGCGCTCGAACCGGTGCTGGAGGCTGAACGCCCGGACCTGGTGCTGGTGCAGGGCGACACCACCACCACCCTGTGCGGCGCCCTGGCCGCCTTCTACCAGAGGATCCCGGTCGGGCACGTCGAGGCGGGGTTGCGCACCTGGGATGTGTCCCAGCCCTTCCCCGAGGAAATGAACCGGGTGCTGACCAGCAGGCTGAGCACGTTGCATTTCGCGGCCACCGAGTGGGCTGCGCGCAACCTGCTGGCCGAAGGCCTGCCGCCCGGCCGCGTGGCGGTCACCGGCAACTCCGGCATCGACGCGGTGCTGTACGTGCGCGACCGGCTCGAGCGGGGGACTCTGCGCGGCGGCGAGTGGCCCCAGCTCGATCCCGCCCGCAAGCTGATCACGGTCACCGCGCACCGCCGCGAAAGCTTTGGGGAGGGTTTCCGGCGCATCTCGACCGCGCTGGCACGGCTGGCCGAGCGTCCGGACGTTCAGATCGTCTACCCGGTCCACCCCAATCCGAACGTCGATGAGCCGGTGCGGCAGCACCTGGGCGGTTTCGCCAACGTGTTCCTGGCGCCGCCGCTCGACTACGTGCCGTTCGTGGATCTGATGCGCCGTTCCTACCTCCTCATCACCGACTCGGGCGGAGTCCAGGAAGAAGGCCCCTCGTTGGGGAAGCCCATTCTCGTGATGCGGGAGAGGACGGAGCGCCCGGAGGCGGTCGAGGCGGGCACGGTGAAGCTGGTGGGCACAGACGTCGAGCGCATCGTGAGCGAGGCCACCCGCCTGCTGGAAGACCCCGAAGAATACCAGCGCATGGCGCGCGTTCACAACCCTTACGGGGACGGGCACGCCAGCCGGCGCATTACCGACCTAATCCTCTCATTCCTAACCGGAAAACTCGCCTGACCGCGGGGGCCTGAGGGCCTGCTGGCGATGCCGGTTAGGGCCTGGCGCTTGCGGGCGGCCCTTATAATGGGGCCGGGTAGAGGGGGGTATACCGAATGCGAGTTCCATCCGGCTCGACCCGCGCCAGGAAACAGACTCTGGAAGCGCCCGAGGACCTGGCCGCCCTGCTGGAGTCACGCATCATCGGGCAGCCGGCCGCGGTCCGGCACATCGTCCCGTATGTGGAGATGTACCAGGCCGGGCTGGCCCCGGAAGGGCGTCCCGTGGGCGTCTTCCTCCTGCTGGGTCCGACCGGGACCGGGAAGACCCGGACGGTGGAGGCCCTGGCGGAAGTGATTCACGGCAGCGACCGGAACCTGCTGCGCATCGACTGCGGCGAGTACCAGATGGACCACGAGGTCGCCAAGCTGATCGGAGCGCCGCCCGGGTACCTCGGTCACCGCGAGACCCAGCCCATGCTCAACCAGCAGAAACTGAACGCGGCCACCAGCGAGCGCAGCCCGCTGGCCATCGTGCTGTTCGACGAGATCGAGAAGGCCGCGTCCTCGCTGACCCGGCTCCTGCTGGGCGTGCTGGACCGCGCCGTGCTGCGGCTCGGCGACAACAGCTCGGTCAGCTTCGAAAGCAGCCTCATCTTCTTGACCAGCAACCTGGGTGCCCGCGAGATGCTGCGCGAGCTCAGCGGGGATTTCGGGTTTCAAGCGGCCGTGCGCCAGCGGCGGGCAGACCTGCCGGAGAAGCTCGAAAGCATCGCCCTGGGAGCGGTGCGCCGGATGTTCTCGCCCGAGTTCGTCAACCGCATCGATGTGGTGATAACCTATCGGCCGCTGGATGCGGACTCGCTGGCGGGGATTCTCGAGCAGCAGATCGCGGAGTTGCAGCGGCACGTCGATTACCGGTTGGGCGAGCGCGGATTCTCGCTCGAGGTGCCGGCGGGAGCTAGAGGGTGGCTGCTGCGGCGGGGAACCAGCCCCGAGCACGGGGCCCGCGAGCTGAAGCGCACCGTCCAGCGCCACTTGATGCAGCCGCTGGCCGCTCTGGTGGCGGCTGGGAAGATCGAACCCGGCGCCCGGGTAAGCGTCGAGCCCGGCCCCGCCGGGGACAACCTCACTTTCCACGTCGCCGGGCCAGGGATCTTCGGAAAACTCCACACCCCCGCCGTGCCGCCGGCGGAGAGCAACCGGGAACCGCTGCGGATGGTGGCCACAGGACTGGCGCCCGCAGCCCGGGACTACTGAGCCGGCACGGTCGCGGCGGGCTTTGTCGCCAGCGGCTCCCAACCCTCGCTCAAGGCGCGGCCCCCTTTGAGGAAGAGCTCCAGCCGGAAGCGCACCGGACCGCTCACGCGGCGGTAGATGACGCTTCCGTTGCGGAGCTGCACGGCGTCCAGCTCCATCGTGCGGCTCTGCTCGCCGTCTCCGATAATCAGGAGCCCCCGCTCGGCCTCCCGCAAAGCCGCAGCATCGCGGTTCCAGGTCAGATGCAGGTTGTCCCCGTACTCGGTCACCGCCAGGCCCAGGGCGTAAGGGTCGGCGGGGGTCCTACTGGGCCATCCCAGTGGCAGGTAGCGAGCACCCTGGGTCCCCAACCAGCCGCCCAGCAGCACCAGCGCCATGAGCACCGGGATCCACAGGAGCACGGCCTTCCATCCCCAGGACCTGCCCTGGCGGTCGGCCCGCTGGGGCGCTTGCAGGAAGGACGGGAGCGGGACGCTCTCAGGCTGCTGAGCTGGCGCGGTGGGCTCCGGCTGGAACGCTGCCGGCTCGGGCAAGGGCGCTGCCGGCGGCAACTCCGCTTCCGTGGTTTCGGGGGCGGCTTCGGTTTCGACGGCCGTCACCGCCTCTGCCGCCGCGGCCGGGACCTCCTCTTCGGGCTCCGCCGGAGCGACGCCCAGCGCCCGGCGATCGAAGGGGAACTCCAGATAACTGGCTCCGCAATGGATCCGGCCATCCTCCCAGAAGAAGAACCCGCCCACGCTGGGCGTGGTGATGCGGGGCTTGATCAGCAGCGCCACGCGGGAGGGCTCCGCGAAGTAGTTCGACATCAGCCACACGTCCTCATCGCTCAGAAACAGCTCGTCGCGCGTGTGGCTGCGGTAGTAGCCCACCGCATAGATGTTGCGGGACGGCAGCGGCTGCCACCGGGCCAGCACCTGCTCGCAGGTCCGCTTTTCCTCCTGGGTCAGGATGTAGGAGGGGCCGAAGTAATGCCCACAGGGCACCGGCAGGCAGTCCACGATCTTGACCACGGCCCTGTCGCCGGACTGGGCGCTGCCCAGCAGGATGCCGCCCACCTCCGCCCCACGGCGGGGGATCGACCCCAAGGCGCGCACCGCCTCCTGCGCGATCCGCTCCATCACCCCGAAGGACAGGTAGACGAGGACCGGCTTGCCCGGAACCTGCCAGTTGTAGAAGCGCGAGGCGGTCGAGTTCTCGGCGGCCAAGGTTCTATAGTAGAACTCCGCCGCGGGGAAGACAAGCCGATTGCGCGGCAGGAATACAATAAGTAGTGGCACTATGGCCAGTTCCGACATCGCCGCCCTGGTAGCGCCGCCCTGCCACGACCCGCTTCTCGTTGAGATCGTGCGGCGACTGGTGGCGTACTATCAGCCGGAAAAGGTGTATCTGTTCGGCTCCACGGCCCGGGGGCAGGCGGGTGCCGACAGTGACTACGACATCCTGGTGGTGGTTCCCGATGAGGCGCCGCCGGAGCAGCGGTCCACGCGGCACGTGTATGCGGTCCTCTGGGATATCCGCGCCTCGATCGACGTTCTGGTGTGGAGTCACGCCGAGTTCGCCGGCGACTTGCCGCTGAGGGCTTCCTTCCCCTCCACCGTGATTCGCGAGGGAAGGCTCCTGTATGCAACCTGACGCGCGCCGCACCGCCAATACCAGGGCCTGGCTGGTGCAGGCCGTCGATGACCTTGGGACCGCCCGAGACCTGGCAGGCCTTCCCACGCACCGGCTGCGCAGCGTTCTCTTCCACTGCCAGCAGGCAGTGGAGAAGGCGCTCAAGGGTATCCTGACGTGGCACGACCGTCCGTTCGGCAAGACCCACGACCTGAGGGAATTGGGAAGGGAATGCACGGAACTGGATCCGGCTCTGGAATCCCTCCTGCGGGATGCTGCCTGGCTCACTGAGTACGCGTGGAAGTATCGCTACCCAGGCCGGCCGGAGGAACCCGCGGAGGCGGAGGCCGCTGAGGCGCTCCGTGTCGCTGAGGTGGTCGTGGAGGCGGTGCTAGGCCCAATACTGTTTACTTAACGACATTTCTGTGGTATTCTGTTTTGTACAGGAGGA
>CAZIRH010000029.1:0-21171 GCA_964541065.1 uncultured Solibacteraceae bacterium | reverse complement strand
ACAGCGCAGGCACGCCCCAGTTCGGCAAACATGGGTTCGCCGGACGGTTACGAAATCAAGAGGGTAGCGATTCGCTAGAAGCCCACCGCTCGCCGAGACCCTCTCCGTTGGGCGTGCCTTCGCGAGAGCCAACACCTCGGCTTTCGGGGGCCCTAAGCACCCGTTGGAATGGCTGTCAGCGAGAGCGTCAACAAGCTGACTTGGCTACAATGAACGTCAGGGACGGAGGCTAAAATGCCAATACCGACTAGCCAGCTCGACGAAGTCATAGCATCGCTCAACCTGACTGTGACCCTGGATCCGGACGGCAGGCGGGTCCAGACCTTCGAGACCTTCGAGGAAGCACAGAAGTTCTTTGAGCGCGAAGTTGAATTCTGGACGCCGCACACCGGGGGACTGTCCAGCATTCTCAGCAACTTCGATTTCGTTCGCCAGAGACTGAAGGAGGCTGCGAGTCAGAATGACGTTGAGCGCGCTCGTACCGAGATTCATCACGCGCGTGGCAGGCTTCGGGAACAGCGCCTTGGGTTCATATCTTGCGAGACTCCGCTGGCCCAGTTTCTCGTAGGGCTAAATAGCAAGAACCCAAGCCTCGCCGCCGCAGCTTTGGCTTACTTTGACGGCACGTTTGGCCAGCGCACCCTGAACAGCAGCCGTGAATACCTAGAGGGCACAATAGCATCAATAGCGTTCAAGTATCCCGAGTTCTTTGCCAGCGGCATTGATGCGCGGCTGGAAGCGTTTGACCGGCAGACTGCCGAAGTATCGCAACTTCGAGGACAGCTGGCATCGGAGCTCCAGAGCCTTCGACATGACATGGACGAGTGGAGGAAGGCGACTCAATCGTCGATCGGCAGCATGCTTCAAGAAGCCAGAGAGAGCTTTTCGTCAACTAACGCGGAATGGACCAACACCTTTGAGAGTCTTCGGACCACTTCGGAGAAGGAGCTTGCCGCGATCAAAACGGCTTACGCCGAGGAGATGCGTTTGAAGGAGCCGGCGACGTATTGGGGTGAGCTGGAAAGAACGTACAAGCGGCAGGGACTGAGGTGGATTCGGACGGCCGCAGTTGCGATTGTCGTCTTCTGCATTGCTATAGGGTTTATCGTTTACCAGCCGCCAGCATTGTTCCATGAGACGAAAGCTACACTGGGAGGCCTCAAGGGCGCTCTGCTTATAGCCGCCGGAATTTCGATGTTCATCTATCTGATCAACCTCTTCGTGAAGATGGCTACGAGCTCCTACCATCTTGCTCGCGACGCGCGTGAGCGGCTGCAACTGACTCATGTCTTCCTGGCACTCATCAAGGATTCGGCGATGGGGCAGAAGGACAGGGAGATCGTGCTCTCGGCGCTGTTCAGCCGAGCGGACACGGGGCTTCTGAAGGGCGATTCAAGTCCTACGATGCCGACATCCGTTGGGTCCATCGCGGAGCTGCTGAAGGGGAGGCCATGATCCGGCCGACGGCGGCATGGCAGCGGGGTGCTAGCTACGGTGGAGTTACCGTGGGCTACGCCGGGCAACGGCTGCTGCTCGCGAGAATGCCGGAAGAGCGGAGGAGCTAAACGACATTGGGCCGAAGAACCCGCCCCGGCTGCCTCTGTGCTATAAGTGCGGCCATGGTGTGGATACTTCTCGTCATGGCGGCCTCGGCTTGGGCCTCAGGGCCGCTCGAGCTGGTCAGGAACGGGCGGTCGCAGTACAAGATATGCGTCGCGCGGGACGCCTCCCCTTCGGAGCGGCATGCCTCGGAGGAGCTCCAACGGTTCCTCGAGGAGCTTTCCGGCGCGCGGCTGCCCATCGTCCCGGACGAGGGCAAGCTCGGCCGGCGGCTGATCCTGGTAGGCAACAGCCGGGTGACGGACCGGCTGAAGCTGAGCGTCCCGCCGGGCGCGGTGGGTCCGGAAGGCTTCCGGCTCAGGACCGCGGGCCGGCGCCTGGTGATCGCGGGGGGACAGCAGCGCGGCACGCTGTACGGGGTCTACACGCTGCTGGAGAAGCTGGGGTGCCGGTGGTTCACCCGGGAGGTGAGCCGCATTCCCAAGATGCGCAGCCTCCGGGTGGGGCCGCTCGAGGAGACTCAGAAGCCCGCCTTCGAGTACCGCGAGCCGTTCTTCGCCGAAGCCTTCGACGCGGACTGGGCGGCGCGCAACAAGGCCAACGGCCACTTCGCGGAACTGGATGCGCGCCGCGGCGGCAAACTCAGCTACTACCCCTTTGTGCACTCGTTCTACCAGTTGATTCCCCCGGACAGACATTTCCAGGACCATCCCGAGTACTTCTCGCTGATCGACGGCCGGCGGCGCGTCGAGCGCGGGCAGCTCTGCCTGAGCAACCCGGAGGTTCTGCGGCTGGGCGTCGAGGCGGTCCTGAAGTGGATGGCCGAGCATCCCGAGGCCACCATCTACTCGGTGTCGCAGAACGACTGGGAGGGCTGGTGCGAGTGCGACCAGTGCCGCCGCATCGAGCAGGAGGAGGGCGGGGCGCACTCGGGGCCGATCCTGCGCTTCGTGAACGCCCTGGCGGCGGAGGTCGAGAAGAAGCACCCCGCCAAGCTGATCGACACGCTGGCCTACTGGTACTCGGAAGCGCCGCCCGCCAAAGTGCGGCCCCGGCCCAACGTGCGCATCCGGCTGTGCCCCATCGGGGTCTGCGAAGCGCACCCCTACGAGCGCTGCCCGCACAACGCCTACTTCATGAAGAACCTGCGGGCGTGGTCCCAGATCACCGACCAGCTCTACATCTGGCACTACAACACCAATTTCTCGCACTACCTGATGCCTTTCCCCGACTTCGACGAGCTGGCCGCCGACATCCCCATGTACCTGCGGCACGGGGTGGTGGGGCTGTTCATGGAAGGAGCGTATCCCAAGGGCGGCGGGGGCGAGAACGCGGAACTGCGCTCGTACGTGATGGCGCGGCTGCTGTGGGACCCGCAGGCTAGTGTCGAGGCAGCCATCACCGAATTCATCGAGGGCGTCTACGGTCGGGCGGCGCCGGCCATGCGCGAGTACTTCGAGTTGCTGCACCGCGAGGTGCGCCCGCCGCCGCGGGGCGAGGGGCGGCACTTCTGGATCTACGGTGTGCCGGAGTTTTCCGCCGGGTTTCTGGAGCGGGCTCGCGATTCGTTCGGGCGGGCCGAGGCGGCGGCGGAGAACGAGGCGGTGCGGGCGCGGGTGCGCCAGGCGCGGCTCTCCCTGGACTACCTCGAGCTGCTCCGCGTCAAGGAGTTCGCGGTGCGGGACGGCTGGTACGCGCCGGCGGACCCGGAGGGCCTGAAGCAGCGTTTTGCGCGCTTCCTGAGCGACGCCCGCGGCTTCGGCATCACGAGCATTCACGAGGGGGTGGACCTCAGCGTCGATGAGCGGGAGTTCCAAAGCCAGGTGCAGCCGTACCGCCTCGTGACGCTGGAGAACGCGGCGGTGCGGGTAGACGTGGCGCCGGAGCTGAACGGGCGGGTTATCCGCGTCCTCGAGAAGCGCAGCGGGCGGGACCTGCTGCGCCGGCCCAGCCCGGGCGAGCGCGGCTATCCGGATGCGGGCGGGCTCGCGGTGTTCCTGTACCCCGACTGGCACTCCCGGAATCGCTTGAGCGTCGCCTGGCAGCTCGAGGCAGCGCGGGGACCGAGCGAGATCACGCTGGCGGGAACTGCCCCCAACGGGCTGAAGCTGCGGCGGCGCGTCTGGCTCGACGCGGGGGCCGTGCGCACGGAAACGACGGTCGAGAACGCGGCCCCCGCGCCAGTGGAGGTGGCGGCGGTGGCGCGCTTCGAGGCGGATCCCGGCGGCGACTATCCGGACCTGGTGGTGCGGTTCCGGGCGCGGGACGGGAGTGCCATCGAGCGCACGCTGATCCGGCCGGAGGAGCAGCCGGCGGGTTCGGAGAGCTACTGGGGCGCGCGGCTGCCGGATGGCGAGTGGCGGGTTGCGGATTCCCGCGGGGGAGCGGCAGTGGCAGCGAGGTTCCGCGCGGAGCAAGTCGCGCGCTGCAACCTGAGCTGGACCGCCAAGGCGCAGAGGCGCGTCACCATGGACATCTGGTCTCCGGCGCGCACGCTCGCCCCGGGCGAGCGGCTCGCACTGGCGGTGGACTACGGAACGTACTACTAGCCAGTAGAGACCCCGAAGAGCCTGCCGCCCGCGGCAAAGTCCCGCTAGGCCCGCTCCTGGTAGGCGCCTTCCGCGGTGCTGACGCGGATTCGGTCGCCAGTGTTGACGAAGGGCGGCACCTGCACCACCATTCCGGTCTCCAGCTTGGCCGGCTTGCTGACGTTGGAGACGGTGGCGCCGCGGAGGCTGGGATCGGTTTCCACTACCGCCAGGTCCACCGTGGCGGGCAACTCCACGCTGATGGGCTTACCTTCGAAGAACTCGATCGTCACGGCGAGCTGGGGCACCAGGTACTGGACGGCGTCGCCGAGCAGCTCCCGGGTGAGGTGCATCTGCTCGAAGGTCTCGCTGTTCATGAAGTAGTAGTACTCGCCGTCCTGGTAGAGGTACTCCATGGCCTGCTGCTCGAGCGCGGCCCGCTCGACCACGTCCTCGGAGGCGAACCGGTTCTCGGTCATGGCGCCGGTGCGCAGGCTTCGCATCTTGGCTTGCACGAAGCCCCGCTTGTTGCCCGGCGTGCGATGGTGGACGCTGAAGATGGAAAACAGCTCGTGGTTGTACTTGATGACCATTCCGGGCCGCAGTTGCGTGGCGTAGATCATGAGGCAAAGACGCCCCCGGCCGTATGGGCGATACAGCGCGGTAGAAGTTTATTGTAGCAAGTTGGGTTAGACTGGTGAGCTTCCTGTGTTGCTGGAACTGCGCGGCGTCCGCAAGCGCTTTGGCGGGGTGGTGGCCCTGCGCGACGGAAACCTGTCGGTCGAAGCGGGCGAGGTGCACCTGCTGCTGGGCGAGAACGGCGCGGGCAAATCCACGCTGGTCAAGATCGTGGCTGGCATGCTGGCGCGGGACGGCGGCGAGTTGCGGTGGCAGGGCCGGCCGGCGGCCTTCCTGCGACCGGCAGAGGCGGCGGCCAATGGCATCGCCATGGTGCACCAGGAATCGCTGCTGGCGCCGCATCTCACGGTGGCGGAGAACATCTTCCTGGGCCGGGAGGAGCGGCGGCCGCTGGGCTGGGTGAACCGCCGGCGCATGCTCGAGCAAGCCGCGCGGCTGATCGAGCGGCATGGTTTCCCGCTGCGGGCCGACTGGCGCGTCGAGAAGCTCACCCCGGCGGGAAAGCAGTTGGTCGAGATCTGCCGCGCCATCCAGCACGGTTCGAGCCTGCTGATCTTTGACGAGCCGACCTCGTCGCTCTCGGAGGCCGAATCCGAGGCGGTCTTTCGCATCGTGCGCGAGCTGCGGGCGCGCCGGATGGGCGTCATCTACATCACGCACCGCCTGGAGGAGCTGCGCGCGCTGGGCGACCGGGTGACCATCCTGCGCGACGGCGACACGGTGCACAGCGGGCCGCTGGCCGAGTTGACCACCGCGCGCATCATTCAGTACATGGTGGGCCGGGAGGTCACCGCCATCTACGAGCGGACGCCGCTCAAGCCCGGCGAGGAACTGCTGCGCGTCGAGGGGCTGACCCGGCGGCCGCTGCTCGAAGGCATCAGCTTCTCGCTGCGGGCCGGCGAGATCGTCGGGCTGGCCGGGCTGGTGGGCGCGGGCCGTACCGAGCTGTGCCGGGCGTTGTTCGGCATCGACCCCATCACCGCCGGCAGGATCCGGGTGGCGGGACGGGAGGTGCGCATCCGCCATCCGCGCGACGCGGTGGCCGCCGGCCTGGCGCTGATTCCCGAAGACCGGCAAAGAACCGGTCTGGCCCCCGGGCTGCCGCTGAGCTTCAACCTGACCTCCGCCAACCTCCGGGCGGTGAGCCGGTGGGGGCTCATCCGGGGCGCGGCCGAGCGACGGGCGACGGCCGACTACATTGGCAAGCTGCGCATTCGCGCTGCGCATCCCCGGCAACTGGCTATGCGCTTGAGCGGCGGCAACCAGCAGAAGCTGGTCATTGCCAAGTGGCTGTTCCGCCAGGCGCGCGTGTTCCTGTTTGACGAACCCACGCGCGGCATCGACGTGGGCGCCAAAGCCGAGGTCTTTCAATTGATGGACGAACTGGTGCGCTCCGGCGCCGCCATCCTGATGATCAGCTCGGAGATGCCCGAGCTGTTGCAGGTGGCCGACCGCATCCTGGTGATGCGCCGCGGGCGGCTGACCGCAGAGCTGGAGCGGGGAGCCACGCAGGAGGAGATCATGCGGCGCGCCACGCTGGCTTCGCCCGTCGAGGAGAGACTGCCATGATTCAGCGGCTGGCGCTGCTCGGGCTGGTGGGCGCCCTGTTCGCCGTGCTGGCCGTAACGTCCCCCTACTTCCTGACCGCCAACAACCTCTCCAGCGTGGTACGCCAGACCGCGGTCATCAACACCATGGCCCTGGGCATGACGCTGGTGATCGTGGCCGGCGGCATCGACCTGTCGGTGGGCTCGATCCTGGCCTTCAGCGGGCTGATGGGAACCATGGCCATGGAGGCCGGGGCGTCGATTCCCGTGGGCCTGGCCATCGGGCTGGTGGCCGGCCTGTTCTGGGGGGCGGTCAACGGGCTGACCACGGCGCTGCTCAAGATCAATCCGTTCATCGTGACGCTGGGTACGCTGGGGATCGTGCGCGGGCTGGCCTTGCAGGTCTCCAACGGGCTGCCCGTCCACCGCCTGCCGCAGCAGTTCTCTTTCTTGGGCGGCGGAAACTGGATGGGAGTCCCGGTGGTGCTGTGGATTCTGATGGTGTGCGCGCTGGTCACGCACGTGGCGCTCGAGCACACCCGGCTGGGCCGTTACGCCTTCGCCATCGGGAGCAACACCGAGGCGGCTTTCTACACGGGCATTCCGGTGGCCTTTCACACCACCGCGGTCTACGCCATCAGCGGGCTGCTGTGCGGGCTGGCCGGAATGATCGAAGCCTCGCGGCTGATGACCGGGCAGCCCACCGCCGGCCTGGGCTACGAGCTGCGCGTCATCGCCGCTGTGGTGATCGGCGGCGGCAGCCTGCGCGGCGGCGAAGGCAGCGTCATCGGCACGCTGCTCGGCGCTTTCTTCATGGGCCTGCTGGCCAACGGCGCGGATCTGCACGGCATCTCCCCGTATTGGCAGGAAGTGATCATCGGCTCGGTGATCATCATGGCCGTGAGCGTGGATGAGCTGCTGCGGAAGCTGAGGCTGCGGTAGGGGACCGCTGGCTTGGCCCGGCGGCAGGTCAACGAACCAGCAGGACCACGTCACCGTATGCGGCGGTGACGTCATCAGCGCTCAAGAATTTGAGGCCGGCCACCCGTGCCTGCGCGATCAGCATCCGGTCAAAGGGGTCGCGGTGGTGCCAGGGCAGAAGAGCCACCTCGCGCGCATGAACCGCCATCAACGGAAGACTCTCGAAAGACTCGCCAGCCAGCCCGTCCTCGAAATCCGGGGGGAGCCGCAACTTGCCCAGGCTTTGCTTCAGCCAGATTTCCCACAGGCTGACCGCGCTGACAAAGACGGTGTTTTCCGGATCGCCGATCAGACCACGGGCCTGAGCCGTCAGCGACGGGTGGTTTGCGAGCCACCAGAGCAGGACATGGGTATCGAGAAGCAGTTTCACTTGGCCTGCTCTCGCATTCCAAAGGCTTCGGCGATGTCATCGGGAAGCCTGTCGAAGTCTGGTGCGATCCAGATCTTCCCTGCCATCGAACCGGGCTTCCTGGGCCGACCCGGACCGTGGTAGGCGACCAACCGCGCCACCGGCTTGCCGGCCTTGGCCAGAATCACCTCATTGCCTTTCAGCACTTCCTCAATGAGGGAGGAAAGCTGGGCCTTGGCGTGGGAAATGTTGCGGACCACCATACCAGCAGCATAGCACAGACCAAGTCTGGTCTGGTCTGTGCTCCCTGCGAGCCGGGCTCAGCTCCGCCGAGTGAGGCCCCAAGCGAAGAGGTGATCATCGGCTCGGTGATCGTCGTGGCCGTCAGTGTGGATGAGCTGCTGCGGAAGTTCCGCTTGCGCTGAGCCGACGGAGGCGCCGATACTCCCGCGCCAAGGGCAGGCCCGCCGGCCGCGAGAGTCAAGCCGCGGGCACTGCTTGCCTGAGACCCGCCCGGTCCCTGTTCGCTTGTGCCAGGATCACCGGTTCAAATCCTCGGTCAGGAACTTTGGTGGGGTCTCAAACAAGTCCACCCCGAACCACAGCTTCGACCAGAAGTTCACGTCCGAGATGACGGTTCCGCCGCTGGCCAGGAAACTGGCCGCTTGCTCCTGCGCCAGCAGCGCGATCAGGTATTGCGGCAGCGGATCGCTCGGGATGGCCGCAAAGGGAGACACCGGCATCGAAAAGTAGTGCCCGGCGGGGTTCAGCTTCGGGAACAGCTTGAGTGCCAAGTCGTGCCGGTAGAACGAAGTCGTCTCGCGCAGGTTGGCCGCGCGGACCAGGGCGGTCTCGGCCGGGTTGGCCACAACCGGATCGCCCTTCGCGTATTGGAACAGGACCCGCTTGATGGGCACGCCAGGCAGCGTTGATGACATCAGATGCGGCGCATAGGCCGTGGGATTGCCCGGCTGTGTGAACCACTCGTAGCGCTCGAAGCACTCCTGGATCGCCAGGGCCCCGGGCACGTCGATGATCTCTACCGGCCGGTAGCGCAAGACGTAGTCTTCGTCGTAGGTGTTGCCTTTGTTGAGCAGAGAGGGCTTCCGCAAGGCCAACAGAGAGGTGTCCTTGGTCCAGCGAAGCCCACTTGCGATCGGCGGACCGCCGCTATCGAAGACCGCCGCGGCCACCTCCGGTGAAATTGCGGCAAACAATGGGCCATACATCCCGCCGTTACACTGGCCGTGGTAGTAGATGCGGTTGCGGTCCAGGTCCACGACGCCATCGCCGTCCACGTCTATGCCGGCCTTGATGGCGCGAACCAGTTGCTGGAGGTCCAGCGCGCATTGGCGGAAGCTGTCCCGAGAGCCAACCGGGGTGGGTGAAGTCACCGGGACGCTGGTTCCCTCGAGGGTCCCAATTGCCTTGTCGCCGTTGGTGTCAACGCCGCGCCCGCCCAGGGGGAGTTCGACCTTGCTCCCGGACTTCTCCTGGATCACGAGCTTCCCCTCCGGGCCGTTGCCGGCGCCGATGCAGTTGATCGCGATGGTGGCCATGCCATGCTGGGCAAAACTGGAGGCGTAGAAGGTGGAGTGCCACCACCGATCGCCGCCCGAAGTGCCTGGCGCGATGACGGCCGGATAGCCGCCGGGCGGCGCCTGCGACTCGGGCAGGTAGACGTGGAAGTAGAGTCTCTCCACGCGCGCGGGAAGCGCAACCTCTTTGCCCGTGGGAGTCGCGGGAATGACCTGGTTCTCGTTGAGAAACTGGGGCGAGAGGTACGAGCCGAAAGCCACCCGTCCTACGCCGTTCAGCAGATACAGCGGGAGCTCCCGGGGGGTGAACTTGGCAGGGTCCACTGCTGTCTGGCGTTGGGCAGTCATCGAGGCCAGTTCCGAGATCTTGAACACGCTCTTCGAGCCGGTCCTCTCCAGGCCGATCGTGGACTTCTCGAGCTGGTCGCGGGCCTTCTCCAGCCACGCCGTGGCGCTGAGGGTGGTGAACAGAGAGGCCGCCACGATCTTGCGCGGCGCGAATGCCGGCGCCGCCTGCGACACCGCCCGCCCGAGCTGACCGCAATAGCCGTCCTGCTGGCTCACGCAGGCCTGGAACGCGGCGTCGGCCGCCACCGGGGCTCCCGCCAGGTCTCCGATCGCATCCGTCACCACTAGGGCGTAGCGGCGGTGCCCGGACAGGAACTCATCCGGCTTGGCGTAGGCGGTGTTGGTCGCCGGATCATACAGCATTTCGTTCATCGGCGTGATGTGCCCCACCGGCTGGAGGCCGTACTCTTCGTTGGTCAGATCGTCCAACCAGATGACGTACACGCCGTTTCGCAGGGTGTCAACGTTGACCGGACCGGAGAAGCGCACGCTGATCCGCGGATTGAGGTTGAAACCATCCAGCTCGTTGATCAGCCGGATCTCGTTGCAGGTGCTCGGCTCGGCGGTGCAGTCCGGCAGCGGGAGACTCATCCGCAGGCCGGTCTTCTGCGCCGGGTCGGCTACAGTTAGAGTGTCGGTCGGGAATGGAGAAGCGTTGGGAGCGCGGGTATCGAACAACACTCTGGTGTCCGCGCCCTGGACCGCGCCGCCCACCAGGAGGGCGGCGGAAAGCAAGTAGACAAGTCGGAGCATGGTGTCCTCCAAGGTCTCGTGGTTCGGGTGGCGTACTCTGCCCTTCACGAAGACTGCGTCTACAAGGGGCGCGCTGGCAATGGGCGGCGTATGATTTTTAGCTGATCGCCCAACTTGCTGTATCGCCGAGGGTTAGCCGCCCGGATGATGGCGTTGATCACTTCCTGCCCGCACTTGCAGGACAGTCCGGCTGGCGCTAGAATTGCCCCAAAGGGGAGGGCACGGTGAAAGGAGGCCCCAGCGGCAGGGCCTTGATACGTTTCGCGGCCTTCGAACTAGACCTCGATAGCGGAGAACTGCGCAAGTCCGGAGTGCTGATCCACCTCCCGCCTCAACCCCTCAAGGTTCTCGCCCTGCTGGCCAGCCATGCAGGTCAGCTCCTAACCCGCGAGGAGATCCGCCAGCAAGTCTGGGGGGATGAGACCTTTGTAGACTTCGAGCAAGGTTTGAATCACTGCATCAAGCAGATCAGGACTGCGCTGGGGGACGACGCCGAAGCTCCACGCTACATTCAGACGCTGCCTCGCCGCGGCTACCGCTTTATCGCCCCGGTCGAGGATGGGGCAGCGCCGGCGTCCTCACGGCCCTGGAAGGCTGCGGTGGCTCTTCTGGCGGCGATCGGTGCAGCGGTCGTTCTCATCCTCAACGTCGCGGGCCTGCGCGACCGCCTGCTGCCAGGGCCCGCGCCTCCGCGGATCGCATCTATTGCTGTGTTGCCGCTGGAGAATCTCTCGCACGATCCCGAGCAGGAGTACTTTGCCGACGGCATGACCGAGGAACTGATCACCACCCTGGGCAAGATCAGCGCCCTGCGGGTGATTTCGCGAACGTCGGTCATGCGCTACAAGCGGACGAGCAAGCCCGTACCTCAAATCGGCCGCGAATTGAATGTGGATGCCGTGATCGAAGGCACGCTGCTGCGCTCCGGCGGCCGCGTGCGCATCACCGCCAACCTGCTACACGCTCCCACCGACCGGCACCTGTGGGCCGAGAGCTACGAGCGTGACCTGGGTGACGTCCTGACGCTACAAAGGGAGCTCGCCCGCACTGTCGCCAAGGAGATTCGGGCCACGGTTTCCTTGGAGGAGCAAGCGCGCATGGCCCGCTCGCGCCCGCTCCACCCCGAAGCCCATGAGCTTTACCTTAAGGGTCAATATCACTACTACAAATGGCGGCAAGAAGAATTCAAGAAGGCGATCGCTTACTTTGAGAAGGCGGTAGCGGTCGATCCCGACTACGCTCAGGCTTATGTGGGGCTGGCCAAGACCTACGGCTGGCAATGGATCCTGGGTTCGTTGCCGCCCAAAGAAGCCTATCCCAAGTTCGGCGCAGCGTTGAAGAGAGCCCTCCAGATCGACGACACGCTACCCGAAGCGCACTACGTACTGGCGGTGAGTGCTTGGTACTTCTACTGGAACTGGGCTCAGGCGGAAGCGGAGTTCAAGCGGGCGCTGGCGCTCAATCCGAACCTGGAGGAGGCCCGTTTTGAATACGGCTGGTTCTTGACCTCGATGGGCCGCCACAAGGAAGGCATTGCCGAGGCCAGGCGTGCCGTCGAGGGCGATCCTCTCTCGTTCTCAGCCAACCTGGCCCTGGGTTCTAACTATCACGGCGCGCGCCATTACGACCAGGCCATAGCACAGTATCTGAGGACGGTCGAACTGGACCCGAACGACCCCAGAGGATAGGAGTTCCTCGGCGGTGCTTACGCGACCCTCGGGCTTTACGAGCAAGCGGTCAGAGCCCGTCAGAAGGAGATGACCCTGTTGGGCGCCAACCCCGAGGATGTGGCGGCCATGGGAGAGGCGTATCGCTCATCCGGATACCCGGGTTACTTGCGCTGGAGACTTGAGAGAGCGAAACAGCCCTACGACGCTGCCACGATTCAGGCGCAGCTCGGACTCAAGGATGAGGCCTTCGCGAACCTGGAAAAGTGCTACCGGGAACACTGGTGGGCGATGGTGCAGCTAAAAGACAATCCAAAGTGGGACCCGCTGCGTTCCGACCGGCGTTTCCAGGACCTGCTGCGCCGGATGAATTTCCCGCCGTGAGCTCACCCCGCCCATCAGCCCGCGGAAGGAGTCACGGCGGACCGCTCGCTGATGCTCGCGGCTCAGTTGTCGATTCCGAGCCGCGACCGTCAGGGAGCGGTGCGGATTCCAGCCGTCTCAGGTGCCTGTACACCAGCGCCAGCGGCAGGCCCACCACGTTGAAGTAGCAGCCTTCGAGGCGGCCGATGAAGCGGGAGGCCAGGCCCTGAATGGCGTAGGCGCCGGCCTTGTCCATCGGCTCGCCGCTGGCCAGATAGGTGCCAATGTCCTCCTCGGTGAGCGGCACAAAGCGCACCGTGGTGGTCTCGGCGTCGGTGATCACCCGGCTGCCCTGCCGCAGGCAGATGCCGGTGACGACCTGGTGCTCGCGGCCGGAAAGCAGCCGCAGCATCCGTGCGGCGTCGGCAGCGTCGGCGGGTTTGCCGAGGATCTGGCCATCCACGACCACCACGGTGTCGGCGCCCAGCACGATGTCCCCGGGTTCGGCGCTCACCGCTTCGGCCTTGGCCCGCGCCAGACGTTCGACGTGCTGGCGCGCGTCTTCCCCTTCGAGTGGCCGCTCGACGACCGCGGCGGGCTGGGCCCTGAACGGGATGCCGGCCTGCCGGAGCAGGTCCTGCCGCCGCGGCGACTGTGAGGCCAGCACCAGCATCGCTCAGCCCCTGCCAGGGTTGGGCCGCCAGGCGAAATCCCACACCTGCGCGTTGCCCTTGCCCTGAGTGTACTGAACTACGGCGTACTCGCCCGGCTCCAGCGGCTTGACCGGCCAGATCTTGTACAGCCCGTCCCCCACTTGCCGGCGGAAGACCTCGACGTCCTGCTGCTCTTCAATCAGCTCCTTACTGACCGGAATGATGGTCCATCTCTGCACCACCCGGGCGCCCTTCTTCGCGCCCAGGCGGACGATCCCGAAACGCTCCTCCCCGGCCAGCCGTACGTAGAACTCCGGCCGATCGCCCGCCGCCAGGTTGGCGGAGCGCTCACCCTCCAGCTCCACGGTGGCCTTCCCGGTGATCACGGGCACAGGGGAAAGCACTTTCAGCACCGACCGCGCCTTGCTGGTGACCACCTTGGACGGCGCCGCCTTGATGGGTCTCAGCTCCTCCCCGGCCACCAGGTACACGCCGGCCTCCGGCGGAACGCGGTCGGCCTCGCGCCGCTGCTCCCGCTCGAACTTCTCCTCGGCGGCCACTTCCTCGGCGTCCTTGCGGAGCGCTTCCTGGCGCTGGGCGTACTCGGCCTCGGTACGCTTGAGATCCACCAGGCTCAGGGGGATCTCCTCCCACTCGCTGCGCTCGACGCTGAAGTAGCGGACGCGGTCGGCCACCACCCGGTACTCGCGGACAAGCTGGTAGCTGCCGTCCTTGAGGTACAGCCGGACGGTGGCCGCCAGCGCCACCCAGACCAGCGCGAAGCACAGAAGCACCTGGCGCACCGTCAGGCTTCCTCCCCTTCTGACTCCTGATTCCTGACTTCTGGCTTCTCCGCGAGGGCCAGGGCCTCCTCGACCGAAACCCCTTGGTGTACCAGCGCATGAGCCCCGCGGAGCAGCCACGCGCACTCCGGCCGCTCCTGCAAGCCCAAACTCAGGACCAGGCCGTGCGCTCCGCTCTCGATGGTTTCGTGGACGACGCCGAGCAACTCCGTGGCGGCCCACTCGGAGGCATCCAGGCTGGCCAGCAAGGGACGTCCGGTCAACCGCACCAGGTTGCGATAGGCTGAGCGGCCGGGGATGAACGGAGCCTGGATCACGTCGGCGCCGTAGTCGGCGGCCAGCCGCGCCACTTCCAGCCAGTCCTCGCCCATGGTCTCGGCCAGCACGGGCATGCCCAGGCGGCGGGCGTCTTCGGTGGTGCGGCCGAACCGCTCGAGGGCCTCGTGCGCCCCCGGGCCGCGCAGGGCCACACCCACCGCGACCGCCTCGGCGCCCATCTCCAAAGCCGCCTGGACGCTGACCAGTTGCTGCGCCCGGCGCAACCCCCCGTCCACGCGCAGGATCACCGCCAGCGCAGCCAGCTCGTCGGCCACCAGTTCCAGCAACCCGGGCGTCAGCACGATGGCATCTGCGCCGGAGCGCGCCAGCAGGCGCACCCGGGCCAGCAGGTCCTCCGGGCTGGGGTCACAGTCCGCGATCAGGGCGCGGCCCTCGGCGAAGATCCTGCGCAGACGGAGCGATTTCCCCATGGTCATGTCACTATTATTATGAAATGCGCTACCGGAAACTTGGCAGGACGGGCTTCGAGGTCAGCGAGATCGGCTACGGCGCCTGGGGCATCGGCGGCACGCAATGGCTGGGCGGGACCGACCAGGAGGCGCTGGCGGCGCTGCGCCGCGCTCTCGAGCTGGGCATCAACTTCATCGACACGGCCCTGGCTTACGGCGACGGCCACAGCGAGCAGCTCGTCGGTCAGGTCGTCCGCGCAGCTCCCGGCAAGGTCTACGTGGCCACCAAAGTGCCGCCCAAGAACCAGCTCTGGCCGGCCCGGCCCGGCATCGGCCTCGAGCAGGTCTTCCCCTACGACTACCTGCTGCGATCCACCGACCGCAGCTTGAAGAACCTGGGGCTGGAGACCATCGACCTCCAGCAACTGCACGTCTGGAACCCGGAGTGGACCGCCCGGGAGGAATGGCGGCGCGCCTTTGAGGACCTCCAGCGGTCCGGCAAGGTGCGCGCGGTAGGGGTCTCCCTCAACGCCCATCAGCCGGACTCCGCCCTGGAGCTGATCCGCACCGGGCTCATCGATGCCGTCCAGGTGATCTACAACATCTTCGACCAGGGTCCCGAGCGGAGCCTTTTCCCGCTGTGCCGGGAGCGCAACATTGGCGTGCTGGCCCGGGTTCCTCTTGATGAGGGGGCTCTGACGGGCACGATCACCCCGGACACCGAGTTCGATCCACGCGATTTTCGGGCCCACTACTTCCGCGGCGACCGGAAACGGCAGGTGGCCGAGCGCGTGGCCGCCCTCCAGCGCGATCTCGCCGGAGTGGAAGGCACGCTGCCGGAGATCGCCCTGCGGTTCTGCCTGTCCGATCCCGCGGTCTCCACCGTGATTCCGGGGATGCGGAAGGCGCGCCACGTGGAAGCCAATGCGGCGGTTTCCCAGAAAGGGCCGCTGGCGCCGGAGACGCTGGCGGTTTTGAGACGGCATGTTTGGGAGAAGGATCTTTACGCTGGTTAGTCTGCTGCTGGCCGGCGCCCTGGCGGCGGCCGGCGCCGGGCCGGACTACTTCCCGCTGTTCCCCGGCAACGTCTGGATCTACCAGGGTTCGGGCACCCGCGGCGAGTCCACGTTGGTGGTGGAGGTGGGTTCCTGGAAGGTGTTCCATGACCGGGCGTACTATCGGCTTCAGGTTTCCCCCGGCGGGGACTACTGGGTGCGCAGCACTGAGGACGGCTCCCTGGTGGCCTACGATCCGGACCGCAACGAGGAGAAGCTGTGGTACGCCTTCCAGGCGCCGGAGGGCCTGCCCTACGCTACCTTCCTGCCGGGCGTATGTTGCGGCCGGGCGGTGATCGCCTCGCGCAGCGCCAACTACCGCGGGCCGATCGGCGAGTTCAACTCCGCCCTCGAGGTCCGCTACCCCTATGTCTTCCAGGTGGGGTTGGACAGAGAACTCTTCCTGCCCTACGTGGGGATGGTGTACCGGTTGGCGGCCACCGGCGGGCCGAGCATTGCCACCTATGATCTGGTCTACGCCCGCCTGGGCGGAGTGACCGTGGTCTCGGCGCGCGAGCTCAGCTTCGGTCTGAGTCTGGACAACTCCGTCTACTACGCCGACCTGATGCCCCCGGTGGATCCGCGGCGCGCCGTGCCGCTGCTGACCGCGCGGCTGAGCATCCGCAACACCGCCGAGCCTATCCCGCTGACCTTCCCCTCGGGCCAGACCTTCGATTTCGTCATCCGGAACGAGAAAGGCGACGTGCTGTACCGCTGGTCGGACGGCAAGGCCTTCACCCTGGCGATCCGCACCGAAACCTTCGGCGCAGGCGAGAAGAACCATGTGGTGCAGGTCCGCTTGGGAGCCGACGGCAAACCGTGGCCACAAGGCCGCTACGTCGCCGAAGGCTGGCTCACCACCATGGGGGCGCGCGCTTACGCGGCCTCCGTGGGTTTCGAGCTCAAGTACGTGTATTGACGGCGGGCTGGAGCGCTACCGCGGCAACAGGCGGATCAGGCTGATGGTGACCGTCATCGCACGGTCGTCTTCGGGCGTGCTCCAAACGGGTGCTGCCGAGATTTCGATCCGGTATTCGGGGGCCTCCGGCAGGTCCGCTTCGTAGAGGAACAATCCGGGGCGGCGCAACGTCGTGTCCCCGAGGGGCTGGCCATTGGCGGTCACGGCGACGCGCACCGGCTGACGCTGCGCGAAGGCCTGTTCGTGGGCGAAGCCGCGCATCCTCAGGCGTTGAGGGCCCGGCTCGACACGCGTCAGCCGCGCTGAAGCCTGAGGTCCCATCCAGCGGTACTTGTTGCCGTAGACGCCGTCGAGTTCGTGCCAGCCTTCCAGCAGACGCGCCTCGTGGCCGGGTAGGGAGAAGTCGAGGATGTCCTCGCGGTCCCCCGGATACAACGCGGCGCGCTCCGCGGACGGCAGCAGGTTGTACACTCCCTCCTCGTTCGGCCCCACGTAGCCGCACCGCGTACACAGCAAGGACTCACGCGCGCTGCGGACGAAGTAGCCGCCGCAATCCGGACAGCGCAGAACGGCGTCGAACCGGTCCAGTCCCGGTGGGGTCTCCGGCGGCAAGCCTTCCTTGCGGCATGCTGCGGACAACGTTCCGCCGAGTAGATGCGCCGCGCGCCACACTGATCGGTAGGGGTCCAGCCGCACCGCCAGTCTCTTGATCCAGCCTTGCCCCCAGCCCCGCTCCCGCACGCACACCTCGGACTCCTCCGCCACGAAGTGCTTCCGAATCAGCCGGTGCCAATCCCTCAAGTACAGGCTGTGATTCTGGCGGATGCCCAGGCTTTCCTCTTGCTCGGCGCCGATGACGTCTTTGACCAGGTAGCCCAGCAAGCCCCACTCGTGCAACGTCAGCTCCCAGGGTCGCATCCGCCTCTCATACGGGCAGTGGTACAGGCCGAGCGTCAGCAGCCGTCTCAGTGGTTCCTCGGCCAGCAGAAAGACGCCGCCCGGCGCCAGCACCCGCTTGGCCTCCACCATCACGCTCTCGATGTCCATGAACTGGCTGAGCGTCTGGTAGGCCAGCACCAGGCGGAGTGAACCGTCGCGAAAAGGGAGATGGAGCGCGTCGCCGGCGATGCGCACCGGCGCCCGGCTGAGTCCCCAGAGGTCCTGCAAGACGGCGCCGTAACGCAGCGCGTCGGCCGAGAGGTCCAGCGCGAAGCCATCGGCCGAGAATTCGTTGGCCAGCATGTAGCTGGTGTGGCCGACGTTGGCGCCGATCTCCAGGAACGGCGACAAGGCCCCGATGAATTGCTCGTGCCTGCGGATGAACCCCCCCCGCCGCACGTTCTCCTCCGCATAGACGGGGATGGCGCGCATGGGCTCCCCCAGCGAAGCGAACTTGTGAAGTTCCACCTCGGCGCGTTTCACCGAGAGCGATTGCGCTTCCACGGGCTCGCTCACAGCAGCATCCTCAGCCTGAGCGCCTGGAGGTCCTCGAGCAGCAGATCGGGCGACTGGCTGGCCAGTTCTTCCGCGCTCGAGATCCCGGTGGCCACGGCGATGGCGGTGATGCCGTTGGCCCGGGCGGCGCGGATGTCGCTGGGGGTGTCTCCCACGAGCGCCAGGCGCGCGCCTTTCTCGATCCACCCTTCACGACGGGCGCGCTGGATGGCCAGCCGCACCAGCCCCGCGCGGTCCGGGTGCATACCCGCGAAGGCCCCGAAACGGAAGTACTGCTTCAGCCCCGCGCGCTCCAGCTTCTTCCACCCGATGCGCGGCACGTTGCCCGTCACCAGTCCCAGCAGCACCCCGCGGCGCCTGAGCCGGGCCAGCAAGGCGCGCACCCCCGGGCACGTCCTGCCCCGCAAACTGGGGACGGTCCGCAGGTACACCCGTTCGGCCACGCCAAGAATGCGCGGCATCGCGCGGCGGATGAGAGTCTCGGAAGCCCCGGCATTGCGCATCATCTGCGCCAGGATGTCCGGGTCCAGCATGCCGTGCAGGGGGATGTGGTCGGTGGTGGTCTCCAGCTTGGTGACACGGCGCACGGCTTCCTCGAGCGCCAGCCGGTGATGCGGGCCGGCTCGCCGGATGAGGGTGCCGTCGATGTCGAACAGCACCAAGGCGGGGGCGGCTTTTCGAGCAGCCATTCTCTTTTCTACTATAGCGTCATGGAGAGACATTTCCCCGGGAGCAAAGTCCTGCGCCTGGTGGTGGGCGACATCACGCGCACTCCGGCCGACGCCATCGTCAACGCGGCGAACTCCGCCCTGATGGGCGGCGGCGGGGTGGACGGCGCCATCCACCGCGCCGGCGGCCCGGTGATCATGCAGGAACTCGACGCCGTCCGGCCGAAGATCGGCCGCTGTCCGACCGGCAGCGCCGTGGCCACCAGCGCCGGCGCGCTGCCGGCCCGTTGGGTGTTTCACGCGGTCGGGCCCATCTACCGCGACGGGCGCCACGGAGAGGCCGAGCTGCTGGCTTCCTGCTACACCACCTGCTTGAAGATGGCCGAGGAACGGGGCGCACAGACGATCAGCTTCCCCTCGATCAGCACCGGCGCGTACGGCTACCCCATGGCGGAGGCGGCGGCGGTGGCCCTGGACGCCGTTGTCCGGCACCTGGAGCGCGAGCAGGCCCAGGTGCGCGAGGTGATCTTCGTGCTGTTCGATCGTCAGGCCTACGACCTGCACGCGCGGCTGCTGGAAGTGCGGTCCCCCGGCCCGGTACAATAGCATCGAGATGCAGGTCGTTCAGGCCGGGCCGCACAAGTTCATCCTGCTGGAGCTGGAGGCCGACGTGCTCCTCAACATCGCCAAGCAGACCGGCTTCGAGTGCCAGCTCGAGGAGGGCAAGCTGGCCTGGGCTCTGGAGCTGATAGCCCACGGGCGCGAGCTGCCGCTGCTGCTGTTCGACGCCGCCGACCCGGCCAACCTGGGCTGGTTCTCGCGCTGCCAGTTCTACGTGGACGGGCGTACCGGCGCGGTCCTGCAAACCCCGCTATCCATCGCCAACCAGAAGGACCGCTCCGGCCGGCTGCTGCCCAACTCGATCCGGCTGCGCCTGGCCAAGGAGCTGCCGGTAAACTTCCAGATGCCGGGCAAGAACCCGCTGACCGAGCAGTCAGTTTACGCGGTGCTGTTCAACTTCCTGAGCGCGCTGCTGAGCGCCGGCGTGGGCATCTGCGGCGGGCCGGTGGTCAAGCCCCTGGCCGGTCGCCTGGAAACGCGCGAAACGCGGCACTAGGTGGTCCACGGGGAGGAGCCTTGCTGACACGCTTGATCGTCCGGAATTTCAAGCGGTTCGACAAAGTAGAGATCGAACTCGGCAACCCGGTTGTCTTCATTGGTCCCAACAACTCCGGCAAGACCACTGCCCTTCAAGCGCTGGCCCTGTGGGACATCGGACTGAGGCGCTGGAACGAGAAGCGCGGAGGCAAGCAAGCGCCCGAGAAGCGGCCAGGTGTTACCATCAACCGGCGCGATCTTATTGCGGTGCCGGTGCCGGACGCGAATCTATTGTGGCGGGAGCTTCACGTCCGGGATGTCCGCAGGGTGGAAGGGCAGCAGCGGACCAAGAACATCTGCATTGACATCCTGGTGGAGGGCGTCTCGAGAGGGAGGCTGTGGCAGTGCGGTCTGGAGTTCGACTACGCCAACGAGGAGTCGTTCTACTGTCGGCCGTTGCGGCTATCCGAGGTGAAAAACCCGCCGCGAATGCCTGTGCCGCCGGAGGCGGCCGAAGTGCGGGTGGCCTACCTGCCTCCCATGTCCGGCTTGGCCTCGAACGAGACCCGTTTGGATTCCGGCGCCATCAACGTGCGACTGGGTGAGGGTCGCACGGCGGAGGTGTTGCGCAACCTCTGTCACCAAATCGTCACGGGGGACGGTGGCCCTCCCCAGTGGCAGAACGTGCGGGAACGGATCGAGAAGCTCTTCTTGGTCCGGCTGGAGGACCCTGTCTACGTCGCCGAGCGGGGCGAGATCACCATGGCCTATCGGGACCCCTCCGGTGTTCGCCTGGATCTGTCCTCGGCCGGGCGCGGCCTTCAGCAGACCTTGCTGCTCTTGGCGCATCTTTCGGTGAACGCGGGCAGTGTGTTGCTGTTGGACGAACCGGACGCGCATCTGGAGATCCTGCGCCAGCGCCAGATCTACGACATCCTGACCGAGGCGGCGCGCGAGCAGGGCAGCCAGATCATCGCGGCCAGCCACTCCGAAGTGTTGCTCAACGAGGCTGCCGGCCGCGACGTCGTGGTGGCCTTCGTGGGCAAGCCGCACCGCATTGACGACCGGGGCAGCCAGCTCCTCAAGGCCCTGAAGGAGATCGGCTATGAGCAGTACTATCAGGCCGAGCAGAGGGGTTGGGTCTTATATCTTGAAGGCTCGACCGACCTGGACATCCTCCGTGCGTTCGCCGAGAAGCTGGAACACCCGGCCCGCGAGCTGCAGGCCGGACCCTTCGTCCACTACGTCGGGAACGTGCCCTCCAAGGCCCGCGATCATTTCCGGGGGCTGCGGGAAGCCCTGCCGGAGCTGGTGGGGTTCGCCCTGTTTGATCGGTTGCCCCAGAGCCTCACTCACGGGGAGCCGCTCGAGGAGCGGATGTGGAGCAAACGGGAGATCGAAAACTACTTGTGCACGAGAGAGGTCCTCAAGGCATGGGCCGAACGCACCGGGTCAGAGCAAGGCGGCGGGCCGCTATTCGCCGCGCCCTGGGCCAGGGCTATGGACGAATCCATACAAG
>CAZIRH010000028.1:0-21188 GCA_964541065.1 uncultured Solibacteraceae bacterium | reverse complement strand
ATGGGGGAAATCGGCCTGGACTACCACTACGACCACTCGCCGCGCCCGGTGCAGCAGGAGGTGTTCCTCGAACAACTCCGGCTGGCGCGCGAGGCGGCCAAGCCGATCATCATCCACACGCGCGAGGCGTGGCCGGACACTCTCAGCATCCTGAGGGAGCACTGGAGCGCCGCGGGACTGCCCGGGATCATGCACTGTTTCTCCGGCGGGCCCGAGGAGGCCGGGCAGGTCCTCGAGCTGGGTTTCTACGTGAGCTTCGCCGGGGTGGTCACCTACCCGAAGGCGGTGCGGGTGCAGGCGGCCGCGCGGCGGGTGCCGCTCGAACGGTTGCTCGTGGAAACCGACGCGCCCTACCTGGCTCCGGAACCTCACCGCGGGCGGCGGAACGAGCCCGCCTTCGTGGCGGCCACCGCCCGGCGTCTGGCCGAGCTGCGGGGCGAGCCTTTCGAAGAGGTGGCCGCGGCCACCACCGCCAACTTCCGGCGAGTCCTGGCGCCGGCCGCCGATTTGCCAGTGGCCGGCGGCAACCAGTAGACTGGGAGCTTCCATGCCCGTCGGCAAACTACGGCCGCCCCCCGGCGCCAGGGAGATGCTGGAAGCCGTCGAGGAGGAGCTCCGGCAGGTGGAGCGGGAGATCCGGATCGAGTCGGTGGCTTCGGTCGAGGTGATGACGGCCATCGGCAAGTACCTCCGGGCCGCCGGCGGCAAGCGGCTGCGGCCGATGCTGGTGCTGCTGGCCTCGAAGCTGGTGGGCGACGGCGGGGAAAGCGCCATCCGGCTGGGCGCGGTGGTCGAGATGACCCACGCCGCCACGCTGGTGCACGACGACGTGATCGACAGCGCCGAAACCCGGCGCGGCCGGCCCGCGGTCAACGTCAAGTGGGGCAACCACATCGCCGTGCTGGCCGGGGACTGGCTCTACATGGAGGCCTTCCAGATCGCCCTGCGCGAGCGGAACTTCCGCATTCTGGACGTGCTGAGCGACGTCACCCAGCGCATGGTCGAGGGCGAGCTGCTGCAACTGGAGCGATTGGGCTCGATACGCGTCTCCGAGGCCGACTACATGGAGCTGGTGGACCGCAAGACCGCCGGGCTGTTCTCGGCTTCGGCCCGCATCGGGGCGCTGGCGGCCGGCGGGGACGAGGAAACCGAGGAGAAGCTCGGCGCCTATGCCTGGAACGTGGGCATGGCTTTTCAGTTGGCCGACGACGTCCTGGACTTCACCGCGCGCGCCACGGTTCTGGGCAAACCCGTGGGCAACGACCTGGTGGAGGGCACACTCACCCTGCCCCTGATCTACGCGCTCGAGGAAGCCACCTCCGAGGAACGCCGGCTGGTCGAGACGGCGCTTAAGGACCGCAGCTACCGCCGGGCGCCGTTCGCCGGCATCCTGAAGCTGCTCGAACGGCGGCGCGGCATCGAACGCGTGCGCCAGCGCGCCCAGCTTTTCACCGAGGCGGCGCGCCACGCCCTGGCCGGTTTCCCGGATTCTCCCTATCAGCGCGCGCTGGCGGCCCTGACCGACCTGGTCACCGACCGGCGCTACTGAGCCCGCACCCCGGGACCGGGCGGGGAAAGTTTTCTTTGCCTCCCGCCGATAACCCCAGTGTGACCGCCGGGGGGACCAGTGCGGCCTGCGATGCGGAGGTGCTCCGCAGCCTGGACCGGCTGCCCCCCTTCTCCCCAATTCTCAACCGGCTGATGGCCTCTCTGGCCACAGAGGACGTGTCTTTCGTGCAGCTTGCCGAGATCATCGAGAAAGACACGGTGCTGGCGGGCAACGTGCTCCGCCTGGTGAATTCCGCCCTGTACGGTTTCCAGGGGACGGTGAACTCGGTACGGCATGCGGTGGCCATTCTGGGGCTGGTGAAGCTGCGCAACGTGGTCATGGGGATGTCGATCTCGCGGATGTGGCGGAACGTGCGCACGCCGGAGGAATGGTCGCCCGCCCGCTTCAACATTCATTCAGTAGCCGCCGGCATACTGGCGGACCTGCTGGTACAGAGGCTCCCTGCCCCCTATCCGGAGGGGGCCTTTGTGGCCGGGTTGCTGCACGATTTGGGCAAGCTGCTGATCGCCATTTCTCTGCCCCGGGAGTACTCCCTGATCGAGGCGCGGTTCGCCGCGGGCGGCGGCAGCCTCGCGGACTGCGAGTTGGAGGTCATCGGGACCACCCACTCGGCGCTCTCCGGCGCCGCGCTGGGCAAGTGGAATCTGCCGCAGCCGATCCAGCGCGCGGCGACCTTCCACCATGCCCCCGACCAGGCCAACCAGGGCCGGCTGGACCTCAGTCACGTGGTGCATGCCGCCGATCTGCTGGCCATCGACCTGGGCCACTCCCTGCGGCCCCCGGAACACGATCCCCCCGGCGGGGCCGACCGGCTGCTGGCCGAGTTGGGGCTGACGGACCAGGTGCCTGATCTGGTGGCGCAGTTTGGCCCGGAATTCGAGCTCCTGCGAACGTTCTTTTAGACGCGCGCCAGACTCTCTGCTAGGATGTGAGAGGAGAGTGGCGATGAAAGCGAGGGCGAGTGCCGTTTGTCTGGGCGTGTGGCTGGCGATCGGCGGTTTGAACCTGGGGTGCTCCTCGGGCCAGCCCGGAGCCGACACCCGGGCCTACCGCATGGGCGAGCCGGTGGTGGTGGGGCCGCTGATCTACAACGTGATCGACACGGAATGGCTGAGCCAGCTCGGGGAAGGCGCCTCCCCACGGGTTCCCCAGAACCGCTTTTTGTTGATCCGCCTGAGCGTCACCAACAGCGGGGCCTCGAGCTCGGCCGTTCCAGCCATGGCCCTGATGGACGCCCGCGGGCAGACCCACCTGGAACTGACCGACGGGGAGGGCGTCAGCGAATGGCTGGGCTACCTGCGCACCGTCAACCCCGCTCAGACCGAACGCGGGCGCGTGCTGTTTGACGTTCCCGCCGGGGCTTACCGCCTGCGGGTGACCAACGACGCCGAACCTGGCACGGAGAAGGTGGCGCTCATCGAGATCCCGTTGCAGTTGACGCCGGCGCTGCCCAGCCTTCCGACCGGAAGGTGAGCGCCCCATCCCGGAGTGGCCTGCAATGCTGGGCGCCATCATAGCGGCGTGGCTGGCAGTCGCACCCCCGGCTCCCCTGTCCATCGTCAAGGCGACCCTGCACCAGTACGAAGACGGCCCGGCCCTGCCGCCGGAGTTCATCTTCGCTCCGGGGGAAACCGTGTTCCTCGACTTCCAGATCCAGGGCTACAAGGTGTCTCCGGAATCCCGGGTGCACCTCCAGGGCCGCGTTGAAGCCGTGGATGCCGGCGGGGTGCTGCTGGCGGAGACCTTCCAGCGGGAGATCAAGACCGAGCTTAGCCCCGAAGACAAGGACTGGCTGCCCCGCGTGGGCCACAGCATTCCGGTGCCGTCGCTGGGGGATCCCGGCACCTACCGCCTACGGATTGCCGTCAGTGATCTGCTGGCCTCGAGCGAAGCGAAAGCCGAGATCCCCTTCCGCGTGGGCGGGCGCCAGGTGGCGCCCAGCGACACCCTGGTGGTGCGCAACTTCCGCTTCCTGCGCAGCGAGGAGGACCGCGACGCGCTGGCGGTGGCCACCTATCGCCCCGGGGAGGCGCTGTGGGCGCGCTTCGACATCCGCGGGTACAAGTACGGGGAGGGCAACCGCATCGACGTCGAGTACGGCCTGGAAGTGCTCGGGCCCACGGGAAAGAGCTTGCATGCGGAGGCGCGGGCGGCGGTCGAGCAGTCCGCGTCGTTCTATCCCAAGCGCTACCTGCCCGGCAGCCTCAGCCTGAACCTTCAGTCGAACGCCCGCGCGGGCGACTACACCATCGTGCTGCGGGTGCGCGACCAGATCGGCCGGCAGGTCTGCGAGACCCGCCACGCCTTCAAGATCGAGTAGCGCGGCCCCCCTACCGGGCCGATGCGTTCTTGACGTACTTGTCGAACCAGGCGATCATCTCGCAGAGGGTGTGCTCGACGGACTCGCGCGCCATGTAACCGTGCGATTCGTGCGGCAGCATCACCAGCCGCACCGTGCCGCCGTTGCCCCGGATGGCCGCGTACATGCGCTCGGACTGGATGGGGAAGGTTCCCGAGTTGTTGTCCGCTTCGCCGTGGATCAGCAGGATGGGCTCGCGGATCCTGTGGGCGTGGAGGAAGGGGGACATCTTCACGTACAGCTCGGGCGCCTCCCACAGCGTGCGGCGCTCGGACTGAAAGCCGAACGGCGTCAGCGTGCGGTTGTAGGCGCCGCTGCGCGCGATTCCGGCACGGAACAGGTCCGAGTGCGCCAGCAGGTTGGTGGTCATGAAGGCGCCGTAGCTGTGACCGCCCACGCCCACCCGCGCCGGATCGGTCACGCCCAGCTCGACGGCCTTGTCGATGGCGGCCTGGGCGTCCGCGACGATCTGCTCGACGTAGGTGTTGTTGACGGTTTCGGGGTCGCCCACCACCGGCATCGCGGCGCCATCCAGGATGGCGTAGCCCTCCAGCAGGAAGAACAGGTGCGAAGCGCCCACGATGTTGGTGAACCGCTGGGCTGAGCCGGCCACCTGCCCGGCCGTCGAGGGATCGACGTACTCGAGCGGGTAGGCCCACACCACCGTGGGCAGCCGGGTGCCTTCCTGGTAGCCCGGCGGCAGGTACAGCGTGAAAGAGAGCTGCACGCCGTCGGGGCGCTTGTAAGTGACCAGTTGCTTGCGGATGCCGCGAAGCTGGGGCGTCGGGTCAGGGTACTTGGTGAGCGCCCGCAGCTCCGCGGACCCGGCCGCGCGCACGAAGTAGTTCGGGGGATCGTGGGGGGTTTCGCGGCGGGTGATGAAGCGCGAGCCGTCGTCGCTCAGCAGGCCCAGCACGGTCTCGGAGCTGGCCGCATCACAGCGGAACAGGCGCTCGGCTTTCAGGGTCTTCAGGTCGAACCGGTCCAGGAACGGCCGGTCGCCTTCCGGCGAGGCGCCCGCGCCCGTCAGGTAAACGAAATCGCCGTTTTGCAGCAGGGCGGAGTGGCCGGTTTTCAGCCTGCGAAACACCGGGGAGCCCGGGTCCTTGTAGCGGTCCTGCGCGCTCAGGCTCCACAGCAGGCGCGGCGCCTGCGACGGCTGGTCCGCGTTGAGCGCGAAGGCGCGCCGCCAGCGGCGGTCGCGGTCGTAGTCGCCCACCACGGCCAGGCCGTCGCGCTCGCCCCAGTACGTCCCCATGTGCCGGTGCTCGGTCTTGAGCAGTTCGACCGGCTGGCCGGTGAACGGGCTGGAGAGCATCAACAGGCGGTCACGATGAGGGACCTTGCGCCTGGGGTCGCCGCCGTCCAGCGCCTCGGTCCACACCAGCGTGGCCGGGGCGGTGGGCCGCCAGTGATAGTTGCGCGGGCCGGTGGGGACGCCCTCGATGGGCACCGCGTCGGCCAGGGGCAGGCTGGCCAGTTTGTGGACCGCCTGGCCGCGCCGGTCCCACACCTCCACCTCTTTGGGAAAGATGAACAGAGGATGCAGGTAGGAGTAGGGCCGATGCAGCCGCGCCACCAGCAGGTGCTGGCCGTCCGGCGCGGGCGAGGCGGTCTGGAAGACGGCGGGCTTGCCGACCGGCGTGATCCGGTTGCTCACCACGTCCACCAGCGCAAGCTGCGAGGTGGCGTAGTAGTCGAACAGCTCCTCGTCGTGCGGGCCGGTGAGCAGGTCCTGGTAGGTGCGCACCGGCGCGGGCTTCCCGGAACTTTCCTGAACATTCGGCCCCAGCGGCGCCGGGGGCCGCGCGGGCGGCCTGCCTCGCCCGGCGGGCACCAGCTTGACCAGCACTTCACGGCCACTGGGCATCCACTCGAGTGGGTCTCCGACAGCCGCGTTCAGAATCACCCCGGGAATCCTGCGGACTTTGGCCGCCGGCGTCTCCCCCACCCACAGCTCGATGCCGGTGGCGGTGGTGTTGGGAAAGGCGAAGTAGCGGCCGTCGGCGCTCCATTCGGGACGCCCGGGCTTGGCGCCGGCGGGCAGGGCGATCCTGGTCTCGGCGCCGTCGGCGATTCTGTTCAGCGTGAGCGACAGAGAGTAGGACGCCGGGTGCGGGCCGTTAGTGCTCGGGTTGATGCGCACCCCGGCCAGCCGCAGCATGGGCTGCGCCACCTCCACGATGGGCGGGTAGCGCATAGGCTCGACCAGCAGCGCGTAGTCGCGCGTGGGGCTCAACTGCAACTGCGGGGTGGCGGGCGCTCTCAAGACCTCCAGCACCGCCTGGGGCGGCTGCCGGTACTTCTCCTGCGGCGCCGCCGCCACCGCGAACACGAGCAGACAGAAAAGGGTAGAGAGCTTCCTCATAGACATGTCCAGTCTATCCCTTTAGACGCGAAAACGGGGACTGGCTTCCCATTGCGCTTTTGGCAATTGGTTGCCTGTCCCCGCTTTCGCAGAGCACAAGCTCCTCAGGCTTCCGCTGGGCTGCTCTCCGCCTCGCGGCTCATCTCGGCGCTCTTCAGCAGCTTGTAGACGAGGCGGTTGGAGGGCATCTTCGATTCCACCCAATCGACGCCTTCGGAGGTGACGGTGTAGTCGCTGGAGGTTTCGTCGCGCTTCAGGTAGCCCTTCTCCTTCAGGTACCAGATGGTGAACTCGAGGTGCTCGCGCGGCAGCGCGGTCATGGCCTCCAGGTCCAGCAGCGACAGGCTGGGCTTGTCCGGATGCGAGCGTCGCCGGGTGTAGAGCAGGCACAGCACGCCCAGGCGGCGGTTACCCTCGGCCTCGATGCCCACCACGAAATCTTTCATCTCGAAGATAGGCAGCGGCTGCGAGTACTGGAGGTTGAGCTTCTGGTCGTATTCCGCGCGGCGCTCGGGGTTGCCCAGCACTTCGAAGGCCTCCCGCAGCCGGAGGAACATCTCCATGTCGCCGGTGTGCGGGTTGTCGGGGTGGTAGCGGGAGGCCAGCATGCGGTAGACGCGCTGGACGGTCTCCGCCTCGGCATTGGGGGAGATTTGCAGCAGCTCGTAGTAGTCCACGAGATCGCCGGCGGACATACCCAGTGATTCTAGCACCCGTCGGAGCGAAGGATTGGGTCAGAGGGTCTCAGGATTCCGGGGGGCCATCCAGCAGCACGGCCTGGAAGCCAGCCTGCAAGAAGTGGTGATCCGTGGTCAGGGCGTGCAGAAGCTCATGCTGGTCCATGACCACGAAAGAGAGGCAGTCGGTGAGGCTCCAGTGCTTGTCCGGCCGCGCTTCGTACATCCGCACGGCAGCGTCGAGTAGATGGGCGTGGGGCGGAATGACCTCGAGCAGTGGGTCCCGGTGGCACCGCCTGTAGCCCTCCGCCGCGGTCCCCCGCGTGCCGGGGTCCGAGAGCGCGTTCATCCATTCCCACAGAACCACCTCGGTTGTCAGCAGGGCCGTCTGTGTTCGTACCAGGTATTGGCACCACGCCAGGGCGCGGTCGTGATAGCCGTCACGGCGGCTGGAGAGTGCAATCCAGAAGGAGGTGTCTGCGAAAAACGGCGCCACGCTTACGCGTCCTTCTTCGGCGTGCCGTAGAGGTAGTGGTCGTGCTGATGAGACAGGTCGGCGGGCAGAACCGGGCTGTCGGAAGCATTCTCCGCCAGCCACACCAGTACCGGTTCAACCAGGGGCCCATCCGTCCCCGGCACGGGCTCGATCCGCACAACCAGCGCTCGATCCCGCGGCAGGTCCACCGGCTCGTCGGGAACGATCACCTTGCCATCGAAATGCGCGTTGATGGCGATCATGGGGCTTTCCTCCGCGTGGTCCACCGTCTTCAGTATGTCAAGACGGGAGGCTCGCCGTCCACACTGCACAACACCGGGGCGCGCGGACCGCCCTCTAGTTGTCCCGCGTCGCGGCTCCATTCCGTCTGTGCCTGGCGCGCAGTGACAGCCACCAGAGCAGCCCGGCCAGTGGAATGACCCAGCTTGGCTCGGGAATCACGACGGTACCGTGGCTGAGGTCATCGATGACGTACTGGCCGGCGGCCCCGGAGATCGTCACCGATGCGACGCCGGGGCTGATGACCTGGAGGTAGCTGGATACGCCAAAAAAGCCGTCCGTGTTCGGAGCGCCAGTGGCCGAGCCCAGCAGGTTGCTGCCGCTGTCATACGCCAACAGCGCAATCGGATCGAGGCTGGTGTACCAGAAACCCACGAATGCCTGCGTCGCCTCGAAGGTGATGTTGATCTCCGAATCAAACGCGCTCCACACCACCACATCGCCCGAGTGCGGCGGAAAGCCTGCACTGTTGTAGCCGCCGAAACGGGTGACGCTTAGGCCGGTGACGTAGGGGCCGAAAATGACGCCTGGATAAAGGGAGCCAACGCTGACGCCAGCGTCGTTGAAGAAGTTATGGCCGCCAGATCCTCGAAGGTGACCGTTGCGGCTCTTCCACACACCCCGAATAACATATAGCAGAGCGCGGTTATGCAACAGCAGGGTTTGCTCATTGTTCGTGTCTCATCACTCCATCGTATCCGTCACCGGAAGCTCATTGCTTGTGCGGATCGCAAGCACCCAATATATCTCACAAATCCTTAGCCAGACCAAGCGGAGGAGCAAACAGCCCAATCGCAACGAAAAGGACATCCACACTCTCCCTCTTAACCTCCGCTCCCGTTAGTGTGCCCCTCTCACCCTTGTAGACTGACTCGAGAACGGACAGTGCGGTGTCGGCCTCGCCCACGCCCGGGATCAAGCCAAGAACCGCCCTGCCGCAAGCAATTTTCTGTGCCCGACGCAGTTGACCTTGTTGATATGGCCCCTCGGCGCGCACGTCAAGCAAAGAGGGTGGCGTGGACTGCGAGTTGGGGGCAGGCAGCGCAGTCGTGGGAGGGATCGCCGGGCCCGCGCCCGGGGCCGTCGTGAACAATTCGGACATCGTTGACACGCCTCCGACCGTTCCATCGACGGCGGTCAGCCCGGCAGGATCAGTGAAACGAAGCGGATTAACAAGCGCGTAGCTGTACTTGTGCTGTGTGCTTGGGAACCCGAGCCTGCCAGGTACCGGGTCGCGGCTGACAAATCTCCCAACTGCGGGGTCGAAGTAGCGGGCTCTCAGGAACAAGAGCGTTGTTGCGGAGTCAAACGCCTCCCCCGTGAACTTGTACTTGTTCTTCCCCGGTTGCGGGTCCACCGGGGTGAGTGAACGCCCCCAGGGGTCGTAGGCGTAGTTGGCGCGCAGGGCGCCGGCGGGGTCGGTGAGGTTCATGACGCTGCCCAGGCCGTCGAACTGGTAGTGGTGCTGGAAGGCGGCGCCGGTGGCCGAGACCATCGACAGGCCGTAGAGGTAACGGATCGCGCCGTCCGGACCCGTTTCGTCCAGCACCACGGGCAGAGCGGTCACGGTGTCGTTCAGGTACTCATAGACCCCGGCGGGGACCTGCTGGCGAATCCTGTTCCCGTCGCCGTCATACGCATACTGGGTGTTGATGCCGCCACCCACGACCGAGATGAGCCGGTTGAGCGCGTCCCAACCGTAGTTGACGGTCGTGCTTCCGGTGATCTTCGTGAGCTGGTTGCCGTTGCCGTCGTAGGTGAATACGGTGCTACCCGCGGTCAGGAGTTGGTCGCCGGCATCGTGCGTGTAGTTCACCGTGCCGGCGGAGGAAGCCATCGTCCTGCGGTTCCCGACGGCGTGGTACGACCACTGCGTCACCTGCCCGGAGGGAGCGGTCCACGAGGTCAGCCGGTAGAGGTTGTCGTAGCCGTAACGATGAAGGCCGCCGCCGGATGTCGCCATTTGCGTGCGGTTGCCGACCTTGTCGAGAAGGTATGCGAACGAAGACAGCGTCCGCGCGCCGGACCGGTTCAAGATGCTGGTCAATCGGTTCGCGTAGTCGTAGGCGTAGCCCGACGCCGCACCATTGGGATGCCCCACGGCGGTCAGGTTGCCCGCGGCATCGTAGGTGTACGCGGTGGTCTTCCCTGCCCAGTCGGTCACGCTCACCAGGCGGTTGAGCGCGTCGTACTGATGCTGCGCCGCCTTCCCATCCGGATAGGTCAGCATCACCCGGTTTCCAACCGGGTCGTAGCCGTAGCCCACACTCTTTCCGTCGGGTGTCATGACCGACGCAACGCGGTTCAACAGATCGTAGCCGTATGAGGCTGTTCCCCGCCAGTCGGTCATGGTGAGCCGGTTCCCCGCTGCGTCGTAGGTGTAGGCAACCGTCTTGCCGTCCGAGAGGGCCATCGAGACCAGCCGGTTCAGCGCATCGTACGCGAAACTGTTGGTCTTGCCGTTCCCATCGAGCGTGCCGACGAAGTTCCCCACGGCGTCGTAAGTATAGCGCCGTTGCCTGCCCAGGGGATCGGTGGAAACGGTCAGTCGCCGCAGCGAGTCGTAGGCCAGCGTGGAAGCATGATTGTTCGCGTCGATGATCGCAGCGAGGTCCGTGTTCCCGTCGTACTGGTAGCGGGTCACGCCGCCCGCCGCATCCGTCACCTGGATGAGCTTGTTGATCGCGTCGTAGGCGTACTGGGTGCTCTTGCCGTTGGCGTCGGTGATCCGCGTGAGGTTCCCGTTCGCGTCGTAGCCGAACTGCGTCGTATTGCCGAGGGGGTCCGTGACCGAGCGCAACCGGTCATTGGCGTCGTACGACCTCGTGCCGGTCCTACCGAGTTGATTCTTCACCGCCGTCAGCCGGCCCACGGGGTCGTAGGTCATCTCCACCGAGCCTGCCAAGGCATCCGTGACGCGCGTCAGGTTGCCGGCGCCGTCGTACTGAAAGGCAGTCGTGAAGTTCCGGGCATTCTTGGCGGAGAGGACTAGGCCCGCGCCGTCATAGGTGAACGTGCTCACGTTGCCCGCGGCATCCGTGACGGCGAGCAGATTGCCCTTCGCATCGTAGGAGAAATTGGTGACGCGGGCCAGCTTATCGGTCAGCTTCGTGAGGTTGTTCTTGGCATCAAAGAGGAAAGCAGCGGCCTTACCCTCCGGGTCCGTCGCGCTGGTCAGGTTCCCGTTGCCGTCGTAGGTGAAGCTTTCCGTGCGGCCCAGCGGGTCTGTGACGGATGTCTTCAGGTTGCGGGCGTCATAGCCATAGGTGGTCGTCCCTCCGGCTGCGTCCGTGACCTGGATCAGCCGCAAGGCGGCGTCATGTATGTGCCGCGTGGGGTTGCCCAACGGGTCAGTGAACGTGGTTGCTCCGGGGGCAGGTGTATCGTAGGCTAAGGTGGTGGCGAAGCCGCGCGCGTTGCGCTGGAGCATGACGCGCCCCTGGGCGTCATAGGTGTTCTGGAGGTAGACATTGCCGCGGGGGTCGGTGGCCGATGTCATCCGGTGGCTGGCGTCGTAGGCGTGCGCGATGATGCCCCCGAGAGCGTCTCGAAAACTGACCAGGTTCCCCGCACCGTCGTAGCCGTATTGCAGGCTCCGGCCAATCGGATCGGTGAGGGTTGCGATGCGGCCGGCGACGTTGTAGGTGAAGGTGTACAGGCGCCCTGAACTGTCCGTGATGGTTGCCAGGCGACCGCTCGCGTCGTAGCTGAGCGACTGCGTATTGCCGTTGCGATCGACCACCGAGAGGAGCTTCCCGCCGGCCGAGAAGTTCAGTTGCGTCTGATTCCTGCGGGTGAGCGTGAACGAGCCGTCTGGATTCTGTCTAAGGCTGTCAAAGACCCCGGCGGTGGCGGGGGCGTATGCGCCGGCCCCCAGCGGGCTGAACATGACTTCGCCCCCGTCGGCCTCCTTCAGTTTCACGTTCCCCGCGCCATTGATGGTGAGGAAGAGGTTGAACCAATGGGTCCAGCCGAAACCGAGGGGCCCGTTGTACGGGTCGCTGCTGTTGTAAGCCCGGGTGAAAGCAAACGACAGGCCCTTCCCCGGCGCCGCCAGGTCGGTGTGCGAGGTGTAGTAGTTTCCAGTGGCCGTGTTCACCGGCTCGCTGGCCGAGCCCGAGGGGTTCCTGGGAGTCCCACCAGCGCCCCAACTGGCGCCCGGGGAAGGGGGTGCCCCTCCGAATACCTCCGCACTGCTGAGTGGGGTTTCGGCTCCGCCGGAGGGAGTCCACCCTCCCGCCACCAGGACCGTTCCTCCCGGAAGGACAGTGGCGGTGTGGCCCGCTCGAGGCGCAGACATGGGCCCCACAAGCCTCCAGGCACCCGTCACCCGGTCGCGCAGTTCTGCCGAAGCGAGCCACGCTGACACCGGAAGGCCGTGCCCGCCCTGGAATCCCCCCGTTGCCAGCACGTCGCCATTCGGCAACAGATTCGCCGCGTGATGGCGCCGGTGATGGTCGAGCGACAACCCAAAGGCACTCGCTCCCCCAGGCCAAACGGCATCGTATAGCTCGGTTGAGCTGATGGTCCATGAAGGGTCGGTGCCCGCGACCAGCAGCACGCGGCCGTCCGGCAGCAGGGTCGCCGCATGGTCCAAGCGTGCGGTCAGTAGAGGCGACATCCCCGAAAGGACATTGCTGGGAGGGTCGTACAGGTAGACGTAGTTGTAGGCGGTCGGGGTGACACCATCGTGGCCGCCGGCTATCAACACTCTGCCATCTGCCAGGAGGGTGGCGGTGTGGTTGGTCACTCCCGCGGCCAGGCTGGGGGCCGCGCTCCAAGTTCCGGTGCTGGGGTTGAAGATCTCATTGGTCGGCGTGGCATAGTAGGACGAAGTCGATCCCCCGGACACGACTAGCACACGACCGTCCCCTAGCAAGACGGCTCGATGAGCGTGGCGTGGCATCGCCATGGCCCCGGTCATCGTGAAGGTCTCCGCGACGGGGTCGAAGATCTCGGCGCTGGAGAGCGATTCGGTAGCGGAGCCGCCCGCGGCGATCAGAACCCGACCGTCTTTCAGCAAGGTCGCGCTGTGCGAGGTTCGGGCGACATTCAACGTCGAAGCCGTGAAGCGCCAGGTTCCAGTTGCCGGATCGAAAATCTCCGCGGTATTGGTTGGCCCCCAAGGCGTCGCGCCCCCGGTGACCAGCACCTTGCCGTTTGCCAGCAGCGTGGCCTGGTGTTCGGCTCGTGGCACATTCATCGAACCGGTGGGAACGAATCCCTGGGCAACCAAGGAGGCGGCGCCCAACGCCGTCAACAGGCAGGCCTGGAGAAAAGGATGGTCTGACATAAAGCCCTCGACGCAGCGTTTCAGATTCCGATCCCATTCTTGGCTGTTTTTGGTATCGCGGAGCATGCGCAGAAGATGCGCGGGCGCATCTATTCGCGTCCGGGCGCGGAAATTCGCAGGCGTCGGGCGGCGTTTTGCGCCCGTTGCGCGGCCGGGGCGGTTTCTGATACGCTGCACGGAGTCGCGGAGATCTGATCATGACGGCCCCGGGACGCCGGGAACTGGTTGGGTGGAAGGAGATCGCCGACTACCTCCGCCTGAATGTCCGCACGGCGCAGAAGTGGGAAGCCGAAAAGGGGCTGCCGGTGCGGCGCTATTCCGGAGAAAAAGGCCGGGTATTCTCTTATGCTGACGAAATAGACGCCTGGAAAGAGGGGCAGATCACGCCGGCGGGCGGGCTGTGGCGCTGGCGGTTCAAGCCTCTGCTGGTCGGAGTGGTTTCCCTGGGCGCGGTGGGCGTCTCCGGAGCACTGCTGCTCACCAACCGCGCCGGACCGCCCGCGGACTACCAAGTCTGGGGCGATAACCTGGTGGCGCTGGACGGACGCGGGCGCCAGGCGTGGACCTACAGGCTGCCCCGCTCGCCACAAGCCGAGGCATACGAGGACGCGGCGTCGCGTTCCCACGCGGCCTGGTTCGGCGACCTGGACGGCGACTCCCGCACCGAGATGCTCTTTCGCTACACTCCGGCGGATTCTGCCAACGTGGGCACCTGGCTCTACTGCTTGTCCGAGGACGGGCGCCTGAAGTGGCAGTTCCACCCCGGGCAGAGGGTTTCCACTGCCACGGGAGGCTTCTCGGACGCGTATCGAATTGCGGCGTTTGTGCCGGCGAGTCTGCCCGGACGGCCCGGCCAGCACCTGGTGGTAACGGGCTTCCACTCCTGGAGCTGGCCCAACCAGGTTGTGCTACTGAGCCCGGAGGGCAAGGTGGCCGGGGAGTACTGGCACTCCGGCCATCTGTTGCACTTGGGCCTGGCCGATGTGGACGGAGATGGGGTGGACGAGATCCTGGCTGGGGGCGTCAACAATGGGCGCCGCCGGGCAACGTTGGTGGTCCTGGACCCCCGGCGGCTCGCCGGCGCTTCGGTGCAGCCGCCCGGCGATCCCACTCAGCTCCAGGGCTTCGCCCCTGGTACGGAGAAGATGATCATCTACTTCCCGCGCACCTGTATCACCGATGCAACTCGCCAGGCCTACAACCGGGTCAAGGACATCAACGTGGCGGCAGCATTCGTTGACGTAGTTGTAGTGCAGGGGATCCGGGAGCTGCAAGATCCCTACCTCATCTACCGCTTCGACCGGAACCTGAACCTGCTGGGCGTCACCCCGCCCGACGATTTCACCGTCCAGCACCGCGAACTGGAGCGGGCCGGCAAGCTCCATCACGCGCTTGGCCCGAAGGACTTCGAGCAGTGGAAGAAGATCGAAGTTATCCGGCGGTAGCTGCCACTTTCCGCGCGCGCACCCAGATCACCCGCAGCGTAGCCAGCACGGGCACCGAGAGGAACATGCCCGGGATGCCGGCGATCTGCCCGCCGGCCAGCGCACCGAAGAACACCAGCAGCGGATGCAGCTCCGCGCCGGCGCTCATCAGCCGCGGGTTCAGAAAGTAGTCCTGGAAGATGCGGTAGCCGACCAGGAAGGCCAGAATCAGCAGCACGTGGCCGAAGCCGCTCAAGGCCGCCACCAATGCGATGATCACCACCGCGGCGGCAGGGCCTACCACGGGGATGAACTCGAGCGCCGCCGCCACGCTAGCCAGCAGCACGCCATACGGCATGCCGATCAGCGTGAAGAACAGCCCGTAGACCGCCAAGGTGGCCAGCGAGAGCAGCACCAGCGCCCGGATGAACTGCCCCAGCAGATGGTGCAGGTCCCCGAAAATTTCTTCCCAGACGGCCCGCCGCTCGCTGCTCATCAGGCCCAGCACGCCCGCGCGCAAGGCGGGGCCGTCCTTGAGGAAGAGGAAGGCCAGGATGGGGATCAGGACGACTAGCAGCGCCAGGCTCAGCACCGAGACTGCGTGAGCGGTGGCCATCTCGAGCAGCGGCAAGGCCTCCTTGGTCAGGTCGGGAGCGCTTCCCCGCAGCAGCTCCAACAGATGGCGCTTGGCTGGGGCCAGCCACGGCGGGCCAGGAGCCTCCAGCGCCTGTTCCATCCTCTTGAGGAGGTCGGGGAAGCTCTTCTCCAGGTTGGCGGCCTCGCGGCCCACCTGGCTCGCCACACCCGCGCCCAGCAGCACCAGCGCCGCGATGAGCGCCACGTAGACCGCACCCAGCGCCCAGGTGCGCGACAGCCGCCTGGGTTGGAACCGGTCCACCAGGTTGACCAGCGGCGAAAGCAGGTAGGCAAACAGGATCGCCAGGACAAAGATCAGCAGCACCCGCCGCAGGTGGTAGATGGCCAGCAGGAAGAGCGCCACCAGGAGGACCGTCCAGGCGGCCCGCGCCACGCGTGCATCCAGACCCAGCATCAGCCACCTCCAGCGGTCAGGGCATGATGAGCATCTTGCCCACGCCGTCCTCGTAGCGCTCGAGCGTCTCGAACCCGCGCTGGATATCGTCGAGCGGCACCCGGTGGGTGAGCAGCGTGCTCAGCCGCGCGCGGTGCTGGCCGATCAGGTCCAGGGCCAGCCGGGACTCGTCGTTCGAGCGCCGCACGTTGAAAAGCGCGATCTCCTCGCGCCGCATGGTGTCGATGTCGAGCGCCTGGTGCGAGCCCGAGGGAATCCCGGTCAGCACGAAGCGCCCGCCGCTGCGGGCGACGCGGACGGACTGATTCACGGTGTCGCCCTGGGCGGCGCAGTCCAAGACCAGATCGACGCCTCGGCCGCCCGTGTCCGAGCGGATCCGCCCCACCGGGTCCTCGAAGGCCGGGTCGATCAGCGCGTCCGCTCCCATGGCGCGGGCCAACTCCCGGCGGTGGGCTACCGGCTCGACGGACCAGACGCGACCGGCGCCGGCCAGCTTCAGCACGAAGACGGTCAGCAGGCCGATGGGACCCGCACCGAAGACCGCGACCGTTTCGCCCAACTCCAGGGCGGCGAACGTCATCGAGTGCAGCACAATGGCCAGCGGCTCGAACAGCGTGGCCTCCTCGAGGCTCACTCCGGGCGGCAGGGGCAGCAGGTTGTGCGCGGGCAGATTGACGCAGTCGCGGAAAAGCCCCGGATGCGGCGAGGCGCTCAGGAACTTCATGTCAGTGCACAGATTGTAGCGGGCGCGCCGGCAGAACTCGCACTGGTAGCAGAACTGCGAAGGCTCGAGCGCCGCGCGGTCCCCCGGCGCCCAGCCGGTGACCCCGGAGCCGGTCTTGACCACCCGTCCGGCGGCCTCATGCCCCATCACCAGGGGGTAGGCGGTGGCCACACCGCCGATGCGGCCCTCGGAGAAGTGGTGCAGGTCCGAGCCGCAGACGCCCACCGCCTCGAGGCGCACCTGCACCTCGCCGGGGCCCGGCTCGGGCAGCTCCCGCTCGACGATGCGGAAACGGTGAAACTCGGCCAGCTCGGCGATGCGCATTCCTTTACAGTACTGAAACCCGCCGCGCAGAGGCAAACGTGGCACAGGCATTCCTGCCTGCGTTTACTTCTTGAACAGGCTGTCGAAGGCGGCGCGGGCCTCGTCGGGAGAGCGCAGGGCCTGGCCGGGGGAAGCCCCCTGGGGAGCGCCGGCGGTGGCATCGCGGGCGACGGTCACACGCGGTTCGAACCACGTGCACTCGTTGGCCTGGTCCTTCGAGGAGATCCGCGCCGGGATCGGCTTGCGGCACTGGAACCGGGTGGAACTGTCAAAGTGGGCGCACTGTTTGCAGCAGTGCAAAGCCACGCCGCACTTGGGGCAGTTACCCCGGTAGTCGGTGTCGGCGGCCAGGGCAGTGGCGCAGTTGTAGCAGCGGGTGGCCACCAGGGTCTGCACCATCCGCGGCAGGCGGGGCCCCGTAATATCGATGGGCGGGCGCGGCCCCAGGCGCGCTCGCTCGTCGGGTCTCAGGCCGCGGCCATCGCGGTCGCGGTCGTAGTCCATGTACCCACGCTGTCGGTATTTTCGATCGCTCTCCATGGAGAATCGCCAGCTCCTTAGGAGTGTTTCCCGGGTGGTGTGAGGTGTGCCTCGCTCCTGCCCAGCTCCCCCCAGATCCTCGCGCAACCGCTTAGTCAAAGAGACGCGAACCTCAGTCGCGGCTCGGGATTGCCACGAGGGCCAGGCGGGGGACCCCGGTGCCGCCAAGCCGCCTGAGCGGCCCAGCAGTACCTTAAACTCATATGTACCACGAATCGGGCAGGAAAGCCAGTGGGTATTTCACTGGGATCCACTCTGGGGGGGGCCGGCCGCCCGGACCGGCTAAGGGGAATCCGCAGCCCACTTGATGAGCGCACCGCACGGCCGGGAAAGGGGATCGCCGTGGTGATCGGGGGTAATGCGGAGGGCGAAACCCAGCCGCCCGGTCTGCCGCGGGATGATCTCTTTTTCAAAGACAACCACGTGACCGGTCCCGCCGGCCGGCGGCAGCAGCATCACCTCGGTGTCCTCGAGTTGGCCGCCCGGTCCGATCCGCCCGACCACCACCTCCACACGCACGTCCTCCGGGCGGAGGCCGGCCAGATCCACCGCGGCCCGGACCGGCCAAGGCCGGCCGCTCAGCACCGGGCCGTCCGGGGGACCGCCCAGCTCGACGAACCGCACCTGGTCCCAGGCCCGGGCCACCTCGGCACCCCAGCGGGCCTTCTCCCGGGCCCTGCGGAATCCCTCCGCCGCCAGCTCCAGGCAAGCCGCGTGGGCCGGCTGGTAGAGCTCCGACATGTACTCCTCGACCATGCGCTGAGAGTTGAAGCGGGGGCTGAGGGCCATCAGCGAGCGCTTCACATGGCGCATCCATTCGCGGGGCACCCCCTGGTCGCGCTGGTAGAAGGTGGGCACGATGTCGTTCTCCAGCAGCGAGTAGATGGCGGTGGCATGCGCCTCGTCCTGGTCCTCGGAGTAAGGGTAGCGGTCCCCCACGGCCCAGCCGCCGACCAGCTCATAGGCCTCGTCGAACCAGCCATCCAGGATGCTGAGGTTCAGCACCCCGTTGAGGCCGGCCTTCATCCCGCTGGTGCCGCAAGCCTCCTCGCCCCGCCGGGGCGTGTTCAGCCACAGATCGACGCTGGTGACCAGCTCGCGCGCCACGGTCATTTCGTAGTCTTCGATAAAGACCAGGCGCTTGGAGAGCTCCGGATCCCGGGAATACTGCACCACCTGCCGGATGAGTTCCTTGCCGGGGTGATCCATGGGGTGGGCCTTGCCGGCAATTACAATCTGCACGGGCATGTCCGGATTGAGCAGGATGCGCTTGAGCCGGTTCCAGTCCCGAAACGGCAGCGAGGCCCGCTTGTAGGTGGCGAAGCGGCGGGCAAAGCCGATGGTGAAGGCCTCCGGATCGAGCACCTCGGCAGCGCGGCGCAGCTCGGCCTGAGAGGCCTTGCGCTGCTGGGCGAACTGGACGTGGCGCTCGCGCACGAAAGCCACCAGGCGGCGTTTGCGGCGGCGGTGCGCCTCCCAGAGCTCCTGGTCGGGCGTGTCCTGGATCTGCTCCCAGGTCCTGGGGTCGGTGGCCCGCTCGCGCCAGTCCGGCTGGAGGTACTGGTCGTAGAGAGCGGCCAGGTCGTTGTTGAGCCAGCTCAGCAGGTGGACGGCGTTGGTGATGGAGGTGATCGGGATCTCCCAGACCGGCAACTGCGGCCACAGGTCCTGCCACAGCTCCTGCGAAATCCGCCGGTGCAGGCGGCTTACGGCGTTGCGGAAGCTCGAGGCCTTGATGGCCAGGATGGCCATCGAGAACGGCTCGTGGGGGTCGGCCGGCTTGCGCCGCCCCAGGGCCATCAGGCGCTCGAAGTCCACTCCCGTCTCCCGGCAGTATTCCTGGAAGTACTCCCACATCAGCCGGCTCTCGAACAAGTCAATGCCCGCCGGAACCGAGGTGTGGGTGGTGAAGACGTTGTTGCTCCGCGACACCTCCAGGGCCTCTTCGAAGCTGAGCCCGTGCTCCTGGATCAGCAGGCGTATGCGTTCCAGCGCCAGGAAAGCCGAATGGCCGTCGTTCATGTGGTAAACCGTGGGCTCCAGCCCCAGCGCCTTCAGCGCCCGCAGGCCGCCCACGGCCAGCACCAGCTCCTGACGGATGCGGACGTGGCTGTCGCCGCCGTAGAGCTGATCGGTGATGTCGCGGTGCTCCAGGCGTTCGTTCTCCCCCAGGTTGGTGTCCAGCAGATACAGCCTGACCCGGCCCACGTCCATACGCCAGACCTTGATCGAGACCACGCCCGTGGGGAGGCGGACCTGCACCTTGAGCTCGCCTCCGGCGGCATTCTGCACGGGCGCGACGGGCAGGGTGTAGAAGTCGTTGACCGGGTAGCGCTCCTGCTGCCAGCCGTCCGGATTGAGCTGCTGCTGGAGGTAGCCCTTCTGGTAGAGCAGGCCGATGCCCACCACCGGGATATCGGAGTCGCCGGCGGCTTTCAAGAAATCGCCCGCCAGCACGCCCAGGCCGCCGGAGTATGCGGGCAGACAGGCGACAAGGCCGTACTCCATCGAGAAGTAGGCGATCAGCTCGGGGCGCGGCGCGGCGCCGGTGCGGTACATGTAGGAGTCGAACCGCTCGCAGGCGCGCCGGTAGAGGGCCAGGTAGCGGGGATCCAAGGCCAGCCGCTCCAGGGTGGCCTGCGGCACCTGGCCCAGCATCAGCACCGGGTTTTGGCCGGAGGCGCCCCACAGCTCGGCGTCTATCCGCCGGAACAAGGTGCGGATGGTGGGCTCCCAGCTCCAGAGCACGTTGTGGGCCAGCTCGGAGAGCCGGCCGAGCGCGGCCGGAAGCGCGGGGCGCACGAGGAATTCCCGGAGGGGCTGGATCTGGAACGCCATGGAAAGTCGAGAACCTGACCTCAAAGATAACAGAAGCGCGCCCCAGCCGCCAGCGGTCGCGGCTGCGGTAACATGGGAGTGCGGGGCCCGAAACCTCGGTTGCCCGCGCGACTGCCGCTGCTACAGGAGAGAGCCGATACATGGCATACGTCATCGTCGATAGCTGCACGAAGGACTTGCTGTGCGTGGAAGCCTGCCCGGTGGACTGCATCCACCCCAAACAAGACGAGGCAGATTTTGAGGCCGCCACGCAGCTTTACGTTGATCCGGAAGCCTGCATCGACTGCGGCGCCTGCGTGCCGGTCTGCCCGACCAACTCCATCTTCATCCTCGAGGAGTTGCCGCCGGACAAAGCCGACTTCGCCGGCAAGAACGCCGCATACTACGGCAAGTAGAGGATAGAGCGGGCTCTCAGCCTGCGGCCCCATGCCCACTCTGGCGCACGTCCTGGCCGGGAACACGCGCGAGGGCACGCTCTGGGAGCCCCTGGACTCCAGGCGCATCCGCTGCTACGCCTGCGGGCACGCGTGTCCCATCTTCGAAGGCCAGCCGGGAGTCTGCAAGGTCCGCTTCAACCGCGGCGGCAAGCTGTACGTCCCCTGGGGCTACGCGGCCGGGGCGCACTGCGACCCCATCGAGAAGAAGCCGTTCTTCCACGTGCGGCCCGGCGCGGCGGCCTTCAGCTTCGGGATGCTGGGCTGCAACCTTCACTGTCCCTTCTGCCAGAACTGGGTGACCTCCCAGGCGCTGCGCGATCCACGGGCCGTCTCGCCGCCGCTGGCGGCCAGCCCGGAGGGGCTCGTCCGCCGCGCCGTCGAGTCGGGCGCCGAAGTCGTCGTCAGCACCTACAACGAGCCGCTCGTCACCGCCGAGTGGGCGGTGGCGGTGTTCCAGCAGGCCAAGGCGCAGGGCTTGCTCACCGGCTTCGTTTCCAACGGCTATGCCAATCCCCGGGTGCTCGAGTACCTCCGTCCCTGGCTCGACCTCTACAAGGTGGACCTGAAGTGCTTCGACGACCGCCACTACCGCCAGCTCGGGGCCCGGCTCCAGCCGGTGCTCGAGAGCGTGCGGCTCATCCACCAAATGGGCTTTTGGCTGGAAGTGGTCACCCTGGTGGTGCCCGGCTTCAACGACTCCGAGGAGGAGCTCCGCCGGATGGCTGAGTTTCTGGCCGGGATCTCGCCGGACATCCCCTGGCACGTCACCGCCTTTCACCAGGACTACAAGATGCTGGGCCCGGACAAC